>NZ_JBYCCV010000004.1:0-122945 GCF_057473825.1 Aliterella sp. E5.1 | reverse complement strand
CAAAAGTTCTTCCCGCTCAAGCGCTTTATGGAGATTATTTTCTAACACCAGTTGCTCAAGCGCTTCGGGATTCATAGTCGGTGTATAGAACTGGTAATTGTTTTTGCCCTGTTGCTTGGCACTATACATAGCAGTGTCAGCATACTTCAGCAAAGTTTCCGCATCTTCTCCGTCATCAGGACTTAGAGCAATCCCAATGCTGGCTGTGATGTAGAGTTCCTGCTTTGCAAAACAAAAAGGAATACTAAAGGCATCTAGAATCCTCTGAGCCACCTTAGCGGCATCTTCGGCACAGGTAATTTGAGGTAGCAGCAGGGTAAACTCATCGCCTCCCCAGCGAGCCAAGGTGTCTATTTCCCGCAGGCAGCCTGTCAAACGTGACGCTGCCTCTCGCAACAACTGATCTCCAACAGCATGACCCAGCGTATCGTTGATCTTCTTAAACCGATCCAGGTCTAGAAATACTGCAGCCAACATTTCTCTGCGTCGATAGGCGTTGGCTAAGGCTAGGAATATGCGATCGTTAAATAGCAAGCGGTTGGGCAACCCCGTCAGCAGGTCATGAGAAGCTTGATGTCGAATCATTTCTTCCACACGCCTTTGCATCACAGCCATATGGAGGTGAGTACCCAAGGATTGAGCTAGCTTAATTTCCTGCGGAGTCCATGTTTGAGCTTGTCCTTTTTTGATTTCCCGCCAGGCTGCAAAAGATGTCCGAGGGTACAGGTTGCGGTTATCATCATCCCAACGGCCTGCCCACAAAGTTTCAGTGTCAATTTCATTACGAAAGATGCTCAGGTAGCCTATGTCCTGTTGACGATACTGTAGCGGCACAATCAGAATTGACCGAATTAGGGTTGACTGGAAACTGGGGACTAAAGTATCAAGAGTTGGCTCTTGATAGAGATCGTTAATAGTATATGGATGCCGCACACTGTTTTTGTCAGAGGCACTCTCATTGTTATCAGTTATAGCTCGAAGTGGCTTTCTTGCTTCAGGCTGCCAAGGGTACTGTTGTTCATGGCAGGCACTGCATTCTGGGCAGATGTCCTGGAAGGAACTAATCACTTGTTGCCAGATGGGACTTTCTTCAAGCTGGGTCAGAGTTGGCTGCTCTCCACAGATATACAATTGAGAAGGTTGATCACTTGCATTCGCTTTGAGATATAGCCTACCCCCAGAACCATTTAGGGCTTTAATGGTTTCCTCAAGCACGGTCTGCTGAATTTCCGCGACGTTGAGCGGAGAATGGAGTAGACTGCTAATTTGATTGATTATGGCTTCATGGCGAGCTTGTTGTCGAGCTTGCGAGAGCAGATTTGATTGGGCGATTGCAATCGACAGTTGATCTACTAGCATCTGCACAATTTTCAACTCTTGTTCTGAAATAAGATATGATTCAGCATGATGACAAGCCAACAACCCCCAGAGCTGATTTTGCTCCACAATCGGAATTGTCAAAGAAGAACTTACACCCATGTTAGAGAGATATTCGAGATGGCAAGAATCTGCTTTATAATAGCGAATATCTTCTGTCGCTAGGCTTTCTCCTGTTTCTGGATTGTCCAACTGGTTGATTGTCTTGCGTTGAGATCCAACATCCATAATTATCCGTTGACGGGCTTTGACAAACATCTCGCGGGTCTGGGGAGGAATATCGCCCGCCGGAAAATGGAGTCCCAACAGAGAGGGTAGATTATTTCCATCAAGAGACTCGGCAATGACCTCTCCACTGGTATCGGGATCAAACCGATATATTTTGACTCTATCTATACCTAAAAATGAACGGATTTCTAGTACCGCCGTCGTCAAAAGCTCTTGTAGCTCCAAAGATTGTCGAATTCGGTTGACTATGGGATTGAGCAAGCTTTCTTGAGCTAAGGCCTGCTGCAAAATCTGTGTAACATTTTTAGGAGCCATTTCGTTAAGTGGTTTTCATGAATTAATTATGAATATCCTTAATCCCAGGATGTCTTATCCTCCTTAAAAAACCAATGGTGCAATTACTTATTACCTATAAAAGTTTAGTGAAGATTCAGGGTGAAGCAGCACGTCAGCTTTTGAACCCTTGCTTCCACCGATGGCATTATGACCTGTGCTTGCAGAGATTCAACGCTTACAACTTTCAGCCAAATGCTATGGACTGGATATGAATGTGACTTGGTGCAAAACGTAGGTCTGGTCTGTGCCTTTTGTCCCTTACTCAAACTTGGTGCAAGATGTCAGCCAATACCTTGGAGTGCTAAAGCTACAAGTGGGCGATCATTTTTCGTCCACTTGCCAACGCTTGCTGGTATTTCGCTAGAGCATTTGTCCGCGACTGGCTACTTCCTTGTCTCAGAAACTGCTGGGCTTCCTGCAACAGTTTTTGTCTTTCGCTGTAAGCAGCTTGACTATTAGAGCTTGTGGCAGGTAGTTGTTGGGCAGTTTTACTACGGCTAGGATTAGCTATTACAGTTTCAGATACTAATAAGAGGCTGAGACTAATAGTCAAGGCACAATAGAAAAAATGCTGATATCTGTCTTGTCCAATTCCCTGCGCCATGAATCTACCAAAAAAACAAATCACTAATAATCAATATCAATTGCTCAAGGCTAATTTCTGGCAATAGTCTAAGGATTTTTTACGCCACTATCCTTAGGTAGGAGGACTTTAGTAAGTGCTGCTTTATCAAAAAATCTTCAAGCTAACTGCAATCCGCGCCGCGCTGTGCCGATGATCGCGATCGATGGTAATGCCGATCCAATCGTACTTTCCAAGTTGGATTCTACACAATTGAAGACAAGGCGATCGCCCAAGTAAAATTAGCCAAGATATTAGTGCAAGTAATGTAATTTGGAACTTTTTGAAGCCTAAAACATTGCGATCGTGTTACTTGTACCTTGCCTACAGCAATCAAAATAACCTAGTATCTAACTTCCAATTAAACTAAACATCAAAAATTAGGCTTAGGAAACTCAATTTGTGCAAGGTTTTATCAATTTATTCAAGCAAACTGACTTTACTTCTCATGACTGCGTAGCCAAGTTGCGCGGGTTATTGCGACTCAAACGTATAGGACACGGTGGAACATTAGATCCAGCCGCTACAGGGGTTTTACCAATAGCTCTTGGTAAGGCGACGCGCCTATTACAGTATTTGCAGCCAGACAAAGCTTATAAAGCAACAATTCGCTTAGGGGTGGTAACGGCGACAGACGATCTCGAAGGAGAAATCATTAGTCAAAAGCCAGTATCAAGCTTAACTTTGGCACAAGTGGCATCGACATTAAAGCAATTTACAGGCAAATTGTCCCAAATTCCGCCGAAATACAGTGCAATACAAGTGCAAGGAAAACGCTTGTACGACTTAGCCCGTCGTGGGGAGACGATAGAAGTTCCAGCCAGAAATGTAGAAGTATATCAGCTAGAGATATTAGAGTGGCGCAGTGGTGACTATCCCGAACTTGATATAGCTATTAGTTGTAGTGCGGGAACATACATTCGCGCGATCGCCCGCGATTTGGGTATTGCTTTACAAACGGGAGGAACTTTAGCTAGCTTAATTCGCACTCACAGTAGTGGTTTTAACCTAGTAGATAGCCTAACTTTTGACGAACTAATAGAGCAACTCCAACAAGGAACTTTTTGCCCGATTGCGCCTCCTGTCGCCTTGCAGCATCTACCACTGGTGACTTTACCCGCGCCTATTGCTCAAAAATGGTGTCAAGGGCAAAAAGTTGTCGGCGATGGGGCGGTTTTGGTTAATTCTCCGGTGCAAGTTTATCGAGATGGCGACTTTTTAGGTATCGGTCATCAAGAAGACTTGGAAGTGCGGAGTTTGATTCCCGATCTAGTTTATGAACCGATGTAACAGCTTAAAGTTGTAGCAACTCCTCTAGTTGTTCTTGGCTCAAAGTTGTGAGAATAAATACTTCTTGAACCGTTTTACCTTGTCTTGCGATGATTTTAAAGCCCCCGCGAATTGGCACAGATACCCTCAATTGCATACGGGGGATATGACCTCTGGTTCTACTAATAACGCCGGGAGTGATGGTGTAAATACCCTCTAGCTTAGTCAAAGCTTCTAAAATGCGAATAAGTCCAGGAATGTGGGTAGAGTGATTGAGTACAAGCCTGCCGCTAGTGGGTTTGCCCATGATGTTTAAGCTGCCTCTAAGGGAGCCATCGTCAAACCCGCACGTCTAAGTTGTTGATGATAAAGTTCGGCTTGTTCTTGGGGTCCTACCCAGACAATAGCTTGTCCGGCAAAGTGGATTTGATTTGTTAGTTCCCAAGCATTTTCGCTGCTCATGCCAGGAATATAAGTCAGCAAGCATTTAGCTACGTGTTCAAAAGTGTTGAAATCATCGTTTAACACAATAATTTTGTAGTTAGGATAAAACTTGCGGGTAACTTCGTTTTTCTGAGTGGGAGCAATTGTCGGTGTAGTAGAACTTGCCATAGCGCGGACAACTGTTGAATGTAACCTAGCCATAACCTATCCAAAATATCTCGATCAAACTACATTCCAAGATACCAGAGGATTAAGAAATCGGATGAGGGAGCGGTAAAGTAAGCCCCTCATCTTCTTTTCTTTTAGCGCCAATCGTCCCAATTTTCATTAAAAATTGAAGTGTCGGGGAAAGCTGTAGGATTGCCTTGTTCTTTTAAACGCCGTTTGAGCGCTTCTAGCTGGGGTTCTTGTTGGGGCAATCGATCGACTAATTCGTAAGGTGCGATCGCATTATCCAAACTAAAAGCTACGGCAAGTCCCGCCGCCGCTCCCGATGACCACTCAAAGGAATGCACTCGGTAAGCCGCCGCCGCAATATGGCTTGTGGCAATACTTTTGCCTGCTACGAGCATATTGTCGATCTTTTGGGGAATCATTGCCCGCAAAGGAATTTGAAACGGGTAAGCTTGTCCTGCACCCAGGCGTTCGCCGGGACGCTCGATATTTCCTGGTGCTTCTGGGGGGCTTTTGACCATGCAGGGATGAAAGTCAATGGCATAGTGAGCAATACCCACCGAATCTGGATAGATTGTCGAACGCGATCGCCGCATGGGTGAAACTGATTGGTTAGAGCTACCAATTACCGCCGTTGCTTCTAATCCAGATAGCGCTGCTCTTAAGCTGCGATAGGTTTGCGGGGATAAAATTTGAGTGTAGTATTTATCGGTATAATCGCGGCGAGAAATATCAATTTCCCACACGGTAAAGCCTTGGGGCTGTCCCCAACTAGGTCTGCCAATTATTCTTCTTCCTTCTCGCATATAGGGATACTTGGATAAGCCGTGGACGGTTCCCATCGGCGAATCTAAGCCTGATAGATAGCGGTGATTTGGTTGCGGCTCTTTTACTTTTGCACCTAGTTGGGAGTCGGTAGTTCCAGCTACCAGCCAGTAATAATAGCCTTGAGAAATTTCCTCTGCCTTACGCAGACTTTCAACTCGCAACCCTCCCATCCATTGTCCGGGTTCTAGTTGCTTGGTAGCTTGCAACTGGTTGCGAGTATACACTAAGTTATCGCTGCTAGTCCCTGGGCGGTAGTCGTTACCCCAAGTCCAGTTTTGCATGGAAATATCGCCGGGAGTGGGAGCCGAAAATTCAACACCTTTAAACATTGTGGTTTCCCCTTCGTCTGGACTCCAAATGCGGCGGTAAGTAAACACTAACGGAAAACTTGCTAGACGCGGCAACTCATAACTGTAGTAGTTGACATACTGAAGATAAAAAGGCGGCATCCTTTGAGCTTGGGGTTCCTTGGTTGCCTCCATGGCGTAAGTGTAAGTAAAGCCTTGAGTACAATAAGGGTCATTAGTTGCACTAGAAGAGGACGGTTCTAAGTAAGAACGGGCATCAATGCCAAGCCTGTAAGGGACATCTGCCAGCGCCACCAATTCCCCGGTTTCTGTAGCATCAACTACGTACCAGTTCGGAGCATTACTTTTAACTAGGGGGCTATTTTTTTTTGGTTTGGCTGGTACAAAACGGATAATATTTTTGTCAAAGTTCGCTGAGTTGGCGTATTTATAAGCTTCGGTGATGGTTCGCGATAGTGGCTGAGTATTGAGGGGTGGTGCGCCTTTGGCGGGGCTGTGTTGAATGGCGATCGCCCCAGTAATGATGTTCGGTGTCCGTTGCAGTTCCTTAACTACTGTAGTCGGAAAAAACGTTAACTTGCCTTTACCTTTTTTTGCTGCGTCTGTTAATAATCTAGATAAAATCTCGTGACCATCTTTGGGCAGAAAACAAGAGTCGCTTACCCAGCAGTCTCCAGGGTTCAATTCTCCATATTTGCGCTCAATCCGCGATCTCAATTCCAAATAACCACGAGGATACAGTAATTTTGCTCTTTGAGTTGGTCGCTCATCTAGGGCAGAAGTTCCTTGAGCAGAAATTTGTCCTCCTACCCAATCAGTAATTTCTGTAAGACAAACTGTTTTACCAGCAAGCAAGCCTTCGTAGGCTGTTGCTACCCCACTCAGCCCACCACCAACAACTAATATTTCACATTCAATAGTTTGGTCAGCACTTCTCGGAGGAGCCGCCAAGGCAATGGGGGTAAAGAAAGTTGCAGCTAAGGTCAGACTAACAAGCGGAGCCTTCATATTCTCAGGTCTATTTAAAGTAGGAGGTCTAGATAGCCTTAGACGTTACCATTTCAAAAATGTTTATGGCAAGCTTTTACTCTTCTCGGATTTATCTTTACAAACTGCAATGTTTCTTGATGTTGAATTTTGGATAAAACTTCAATAACAATTTGCGATCGCATTTTATTGATTTACCGCATTAATACTTTTAAATCGGTTTCCTAGTTCAACATATTTTCACCAGTACGGCATCAAAATATTACAAAGAAACAAGGCTTGTACTTAACGCATCCGTAAAATTACATAGCTCCTAAAAATCCTTCCAAAATGTTCCGTAAAACCCACCAAGCAAGTTGAATCTTAATTATGGCAATCTTGAAAAGTAAACAAAGATTGGAATTTTCCAACAATCAAGACTAGAGTCGATCTATACCTACTGCACTATGAATATACTAAATAGCTTTCCCCTATGGCAATTCTTAAACCAGCCTGTCTTTAGTTCCGAAACCAAATTAATATTAAACCCGCGCCAGTTTGGGCATTTATACAAAATCGATTTACTAGAGCGTTGTTTTATTCAAGAATGTAGTGTTAAAAAACCTCATGTAGCTGAATAAGTTAAAAATTATTTAATGTATAACTTTAAAAATGCCTAATTTCCTCAAAAATCGGGCATTTTTGCTATAAATACTCTTTACCAATTTTAAAAATTCTATTAACTGACTATTTCATCACGTCAATTTCTATACAACACATAGTTGGACTGCTTCGTTTACAGGTAGTGGCTGTAAGAGTGGAAGCGGCAAGCAGGGTAGGTACGCTAAAAAGAAAGTTGCAACACGATTAGTAAGGAATCATGCAACTGAAAGTCATTGGTTAGGAACGTTTGTGGTTTATCTTCTAACGGCACGTGGATTGTGCGTGTAAATACTTTGGGTTATTCCAGTCGTCGAACACGGTATTCGATCTGCAAGCAGAATCTTTTCGCTGCCTTTATAATTCGCTCATCATGGCTCAAAGGTGACATTAATCTGTTTGCTATCAAACAGTAACAATTATTTCGCAGTTCCAAAGCCCGTAGCCTTTATACTGGCGAGAACACACTATGTAGTAGGTTATGGAAAACGCAGAAGCAGATTCGCTAAAGCGCGTATTTGGACTGCCAACGCTAGTTATTTACGGCGTTGGCGATATTCTCGGCGCTGGAATTTATGCCTTAGTTGGCAAAGTTGCCGGATTTTCCGGCACTTTGGTATGGGTTTCGTTTTTGAGTGCGATGGTTGTGGCAGCACTTACAGCTTTTAGTTATGCCGAACTTGGCAGCCGATTTCCCAAAAGTGGAGGCGTTGCTTACTTCGTTCATAGAACATTTCACAATCCTTTTCTCTCAACTTTAGTTGGTTGGGTAATGTTTTGTACCTGCCTAGTTTCAATGGCGACAGGATCAAAAGCCTTTGCTGGCTATTTCAACGCTTTTGCCCCCGGCGTTCCAACTTGGTTAATTATTTTGGCACTTTTTTCTGCTTTGGCTTTTGTCAATTTTAGAGGCATGGAAGAGTCTTCTGCTCTGAATATTTTTTGTACGACGATTGAAGCATCGGGGCTAGTTGTTGTCATTTTAGTTGCCAGCTTGTTTGTATTTGGGGGAGGGGAATCGACGGCAACTACCGCTATCGTTGAAGCGCCAGCTAGTGGTTGGATACCAATTTTACAAGGAGCATCCCTTGCCTTCTATGCCTTCATTGGGTTTGAAGATATTGTCAATGTTGCCGAAGAAGTAAAAAATCCTGAGCGCAATGTTCCTAAAGCGATCCTGCTATCATTGGGCATTGCTGGAATTGTTTACATTCTTGTTTCCTGGCTTGCTACTCAAGTGATAAGCCCGGTGGAGCTTGCCAACTCCAAAGCTCCTTTACTTGATGTAGTCAGCCAGTCGCAACCCAATTTTCCGCGAATTATCTTTACGTTCGTTCCGCTATTTGCAATTCTCAATACGGGGTTGCTAAATTTTGTTACCGCCTCGCGGCTGCTTTACGGGATGTCGCGGGAAGGGCTATTGCCAGCTTGGTTAGGAAAATTACACCCTAGGCGTGCTACTCCCTATCGAACGCTAATAGTTATTTTACCGATCGCAATTACTTTAGCGCTTTCTGGTAGATTAGAATTCTTGGCTGGAGCTACAGCAACTTTGCTATTGGCAATGTTTTGTTTAGTAAATATTTCCCTCTTAATTACCAAACGCCGAGAACCTCGCACAAGCGGGTTTCAGGTTCCTTTAGTAGTTCCGGCTTTGGCATTGCTGTTTAATTTGGCTCTTGTTGCTTTTGCGTCCCCTGAAAGTCGCATTTTGGCATTGGTGTTTACGGGTGTCGGCATAATTCTCATTGCAATTCGTCAAGTTTTAGCTAAAAAAAGTTTGCCAAGTTCTTAATAGCAATAGACAGTTTCCTAGAGTAACGGTCAAAAATAGTTAGATGCGATCGCTTGCTGTAACTTAGGTAATGTGTATAACCCAGTGTTTTCGTGGTGCATTGACGCAATCGTCTCAAAAAACTGAGCTAGGGCATCACGAACTGCCTGCTTGCCTTCTACTGAGGGTTGGTTGCCAAACCGAAACTTACCGTCATCAGTAAAGCGAGCGGCGATCGCATCGGCATCAAGAGTATCGCCTGCAAGCCTTTGTGACCATGGCTAGAGGAGTTTCGTTATCTTTTTAAGCTAATGATTTGCGACATCTATAGTTAGATGCGATCGCTTTACCTAAAATCTCCACTGGTATCCAATCTTTAAATGCAAAGAGAAAACAACCATCCCTCTACAAAATTTTACTTAAAATCATAAAATTATTTCTGGTTTTACCTAAACTTTATGTTTTCTTAACCTAACCTTAGTTAAACTAATCTTAAACAAGATTGGTGAGGTGTATATTTCTTTACATACAAAGGCAAGCACAAGTGGAGCCTTACTAGGTTAATGAACTTGAATCGGCAATAAAGGTAAAACAGTGATTAGTATAAATGAAGAACAAAGCAATCTATCAAAGCCACTAGGCGCATACTTAATTGAGGCTGGTACGATTGCACCAGAGCAACTAGAGATTGCGCTTCAAAAGCAAAGCCAATCGGGAAAACGCTTAGGAACAATTCTTGTAGAATGCGGTTGGATAAAACAGCAAACTATTGAGTATTTGATGGAAAACATTGTATTGCCAAGTAGAACTGCCAACCTGCACTCTAAGCTAAAACCCTATGGAAATAACCATTTAACTATAGTCGAACAAACAAATAACTATCATCCCGTAACTGGCTCATCAACTAGCAATGTAAAGTTTTCTCTATCTCCAAAAAAGACTACCCGTTTTTTAGTTCTTCTGGTATCCAGTTTGGTTTTATGTGGTTTGTTCTTCCAGTTCTGTGTTTATTTTTTACCAGATTATCCTTTAAGAGATACTTTCGCACGGCTATTTAATGTCAATGGAGAACAAAATATTCCAGCACTTTACTCTTGGGCAGCTTTACTATTTTGTGCTGTTCTACTAGAGGTCATTGCTGAGGCAAAAAAGGTAGCTGGCGATCGCTATGTCAATTACTGGCGAGTATTAGCAGTTATTTTTGTGTATTTATCCCTTGACGAAGCACTTTCAATTCACGAACTATTTATAGAACCCTTGCGAAATGCGTTCGGTGCAGGTGGTTTTCTATACTACGCTTGGGTGATTCCTGGTGCAATTTTTGTGGTACTCTTTTTGCTAAGTTTTCTAAAATTTATTAATGCTCTTCCTGGTAAGACTAAACGCTTATTTTTGATTGCTGGTACAGTTTTTGTAGGTGGGGCGATTGGGATGGAATTACTGGCTGGAACTCATGACGAGGTTTATGGCTCCGAGAACTTTACTACAGCTATTCTTACTTCCATTGAGGAATTTATGGAAATGACGGGCGTAGTTATTTTTATCTATGGGTTATTGTCTTACATCAGTTCGGAGTTGAAAGGAGCAAATCTAAATATAAGGATTGCCGACGGCAAAAAGTATCAGTAAGGCATTACTTAAGTTAAGACGAGGTTATCGCGGTGAACTATAGTTTCCGCAGCAGCGTAGCCCAAAATTGTTGATATTTCACTAGAATGTCTGCCCAAAATTTGCTTGAGTTCGCTGCTGTTATAATTAACTATGCCTCTAGCGATCGCTTTTCCGCTTAGATCGCATAGTTCTACCGCCTCTTGACTTTCAAATTCTCCGGCTACAGATGTAATTCCTGCCGCTAGTAACGATTTCCTTTCTTCAACAATAGCTTTAACCGCACCTATATCTAAAGTTAGTTTGCCCATTGGCACTAAACCATAAGCAATCCAACGCTTGCGCGCTCTATTTGGCTGGGGTTGGGGTTCAAACTGCGTCCCTAAAGTTTCTCCTTGTAAGATTTTTTGAATATTGTCAGGATTGCCTTGGGTAATTACCGTCCGCACCCCGGCGGCGGTAGCAATGCGGGCGGCGGCAATTTTTGTTGTCATCCCACCAGTCCCCCACTTAGATGGGCGATCGCCGGATTGTACTTGCTCGGCTAATTCATTGATATTTTTAACCAAAGAAATTGGTTGAGCGTCAGGAAACGAACGCGGATCGGCAGAATACAGCCGATCGACATCGGTTAACAAAAATAGCCAATCTGCTTCTACTAAACTGGCAACTAAAGCAGACAATGTATCGTTATCGCCAAACTTTAATTCATCCACAGCTACGGTGTCATTTTCATTTACTACTGGAATTACGCCTAATTTGAGTAACTCTGCAAAGGTACGATAGACATTGATATAACGGCTCCGCGCCACTAAGTCACCGCGAGTCAGCAGCACTTGAGCAATGGGTTGTTGCAATGTGTCAAATAGATCGTCGTATATCCGCATCAACCGTCCTTGACCGACGGCGGCTATGGCTTGCTTAAGGGCGACTTCTTTGGGTCTTTCCGTTAGTCCCAGCCTCGCGCAGCCTATCCCTACGGCTCCAGAAGAAACCAAAATTACTTGATGACCTTGCTGCCGCAACTGACTCAAAACTTTTACTAATGTAGCGATCGTAGATAAGGCAAGCTTTCCTGTTTGCGGTTGAGTCAGGCTTGAAGTGCCAATTTTTATAACTATGGTTTGGGACATTTGGGTGTATTTGCCTAGGGCATAGACAAATTGTAAAGCGCCAGTTCCTCTATAGGTGAGGCTGACGCTTTACGAACATATTTATAGATATTTATAGCTAGAGTCTTTATCAAGCTGACTCTATTTGATCTGTATCTATCATTACAGATTTTTCGTAAAAATGAGCAGTCCATAACATTTTCTTTAGATTTCTTAAGTTCTATTCTACTTTGTTACTTTTTGTTTCGGTACGATTGAAGCGCCCATAAATTTGGACACTAATACCTCAAAATTTCGCAGGGGATAGGAGCGTACTGCTTCGCCGGGATCGAGGATCGGGTCTACCAAAATTGTAAACATTCCCAGTCGATTTCCGGCGATCACATCAGTAAATAAGCGATCGCCTACCATCGCAATTTGTTCGACAGGTAAATCCATCGCTGTTACAGCTTGTCGCAATTTGCGCCGAGAAGGTTTGACCGCACCTAAAATATAAGGCAAGTCTAGAGAGCGGGCAATGCCCCCAATACGAGCATCGCTGAGGTTATTACTTACTAGCCACAGCTTCGTTGTCTGTCGAATGCTCTCTACCCAATCTTTGAGTTCGGTAGAGGCGGTAACAACTTTTACTGGGACAAGGGTTTCATCCACGTCCAAAACCAGCCCTTTAAGCTGGTACTGGGCAATAATATCGGAGGTCAAACTTAAGACGGAGTTTTGTAAGATTAAGTCCGGCTGTAAGTATTCGTGCCATGCCATAGTCAGTTTTTAAGTTGGGTTTAATTTGCCGAGACTTGTCTACGGATAGCTACTTGTGCGGCGGTGTGTTCGCTGAGAGTTTTGCTAAACACATGAGTACCATCATAACGAGCAACAAAATACAAATAAGGAGTCTTTTCGGGATACAGTGCGGCTTTCAAACTAGCAATCCCAGGACTTGCAATCGGCGTAGGGGGTAAGCCAGGATTGACGTAAGTATTGTAGGGACTGGCAACTTTGATTTGATAGAAAGTCAAAGGTTGGTCTTTAGTTTGGCGAATATTGAGCGCGTATTCTACGGTTGGATCGGTTTGCAAGAGCATTCCTTTGCCCAACCTAGAAGCAAATACTCCAGCAATGAGCGATCGCTCTTTAGGAATTACGGCTTCTTTTTCGACAATGCTGCCCAAAGTTACCCACTCTAACAAGCTTAAATCTGTTTGTTTTTTACCTTGTTCGTACACTGGCAGCGCTACAACTTGAAATTGGTTAAGCATTTGCCTAACGACAATTTCGGGGGTGACGCTATCGCCATTTAGCTTGTAGGTGTCGGGATATAAAAACCCTTCTAAGTGAGGTAAGTTTGCTGGCAACCAGGGGTATTCGTTTCTGGGAATTTTTTTTACTTCTGCCAAAAACGCTTGGGCGGAGAAAAAGCCTTGTTTTTCAAAGTATTCTCCCATTTGCCGCAACGACCAGCCTTCAGGAATTGTAAAACTTAGTTGGACAACCTTACCCCGCCAAATTTGCGCGGCAACGGCTGGTAAAGATTGATTTGGTACTATGACATAATTTCCGGCTTTAAAGCCCCCATTAGGTTCTTGTTTTTCCAAATACCGCGCCCACAAGTTCCAAGCTTGACTAGAACGAATTCCCCCCGCCTCTGCCAATTGCTGCCCAATTTGCTGGGCTGCCATTCCTGATTTTACCTGAATAGAGACTACTTGATTATTTTCGGTAGGAGAAATCGCTCCATTCCACCAATTCCAGCCTAGCCAAGTGCTTACTCCCAAGACTGGCACAAGTAGCACCATAGACCACTTGAAAGCTTTTTGCATTACTTTCATTTTGTTTAACTGCCCTAAATAACTACTTTTGCTTTGCAGCAAGCTCAATTAGTCCATCTCGTCAAATAGCTGCTCCTCTAATAGCGGTTGAATTTTACTAAATTCTTCTTGAGAAAGTAGCTCTGGCTTGCCATCAGAGGTCATCTTGGCAAAAAACAACAAGGGATCGAGGGGCGTGTAAATTGAGTATTCTTGCTCTTGATGATAAAAGTTTGCCAGCAATTGCAACTGTTCTGGCTCTAACTCCGAGCCTTCTTCTTCAATTTCTAGAGTAAATAACTCCGCATCTTCTACGGGGGGAAGTTCCCCAGCAACGGTGAGAGCAAAAGCCGTGCGCCGGAGGATCAAGTTCTGTTCAGCTAGTACAGCTTCGGCGGTAGTAAAGATTTGGTCGATAGTCTCATCATCTTCTATCGGCACTGCTTCTTCCTCATCGCCATCGCCATGCCATGCAAAAATTTCGATGGCTGAGTCTTCTGGGAGCAGTAAAACATATTCAATATCCCCTACAAATAGCGATCGCTCGATATAACAGGGAAGACTCCGCCCAGATTCATCAGTGAGGGTGATGGACGCTGTTGGAGATGAATCGTTTTCTTCAGGGGATGGGGATGAAAACATAGACGATGGGGGACTGTCAATTGATTAATAACAACAGCAACTAACTCACTTGCGCGTTTATTAGGTACTATTTGTCAGCTTTCAGGATATCACGGGATGCGAGTTTAACTGCATTTAAGTTATGTGCGGGAAACATCTACTACTTGTAATTGGTTGCTGCGTCTTAGATCTAGCCAGCGTTGTAAAATTATAGCGGCGGCTTTGCGATCGATTAGTCCTTTCTCGATAAAATGCCCTGACTTTTTTTCTAAATTAATTAACTGCTCAGCTTCCACCGAAGTCAGGCGCTCGTCAACATATTCCATCGGCAGGGTGAGAACTTGGGCAAGTTTTGATGCTAATTTTTGCACTTGTCTAGCCTGAAAACCCAGTTCGCCTTTCATTGTGTAAGGTAGACCAACTACTAGGATTTGAGCCGTACGCTCTTGCACCAATTGTTGAAGCTGAGCTACATCTAGGGCAAAAGATTGACGCTCTATGGTAGTTAAACCTGTAGCAATCAATCCCGTACCGTCGCATCCAGCTACACCAATGCGCTTTTTGCCAATATCTAAACCCAAAGCAGAAATTCTCGGTGACATAGGTTTAAGTTGCTATGCCTGTTCTTTGCCTAGGTCTGATGAACTTGGTGGCAGAGGATCTACATTAGAATAACTACTAGGTTCCGACGTTAAGTTAGGGGTATCGTTTGTCACTTCTATAGAAGACATCTGCTGTTTTGGTTGTCCTAGCCAAGACATTCCTCCCGCTACAGGCTTGCGTGCTGGCTGGAATCCTTGCAACATTTCCGACCATTGCAACCCTTCTAAAGAGACAAATTTGGACTCGCGCAACTTGTGATACACCGAGCGCGACATCATCAAAGTGTGTTCTACTCTTTTAGCGCCAATTTGTTCTAGATACTCCTCCCTTTCTTGCTGGTAGTCTGCGGAAGCTAGTTGCAAGGACTGAGGGGGTAAATCTTGAGCAATGCGAGCTAATTGGGATAATAGTTCCGGATAGAGCCAAGTATAGGCGGGGTGAACCGTCAGGGTAGCTCTATGAGGCTGCGTACCTTTGCGACACATCCGCACTTGGAAGTAGCCAATTGCGGCTTTGCGTTGGGGTTCAAAGACGTAGCCGCTAATTACTTCAAGCTTATGTATCCACTGCTGGATGGCTTCAACGATACCACCAAGCAAGCTAGTTTTAAAATCGTCAGCATTGCGGTCAAATACTTGACGCACCAAAGGAGGCATGGAGGCGGTATCTAATTGATAAAGTAACTGAGCATCAGCATTACTTACAGGCAAAATATTTGGTAAATCAGGTTCGCGTAATGCCAATTCTTGCAATAAACTAGGGGTAATTTCCCAGTAGGTTTGTTGAGCTAATGTTTGAAAGCCATTTTGACGGTAAAGAGCCAGCGACTCTTTATCATTGATATCAACTTCCAATAACCAGGTTCTAGCTTCACCCACGGCTTCAAAACAATAACGTAGTAGTTGAGAGCCAACCCCATGAGCGCGGGATTGAGCATCTACCAATAACTTTTCTACCCGCCATGTGCTGCGAGTGCGGTTGCAAGGAGAAATTTGAATTGTACCTTGGACGCGCCTAGCTTGCTCGGCGACATAAATACAAAAGTGGTATTGCAGGGGATTAGGAAACAAGTTTAAAAACTTCAGCAAGCCGTACCAGCGACGCAGTAGTTTTAATTGATTTTGCTCTGTAGCCACCATCGGTTTTTCTGACGCGAACGATTCGGCACAGAGACGCTCAATTCCTTCTATATCCCGGCGTTGAACCGTGCGAATAACAACGTTTAGATTTTGAGGAAGTACTGAAGTCATGATTCGTCTGGTTGGAATCCAGCCTAAAGTTAGTTAATATGCTGCACCAATATTTTAACGATTTTCTGGGTTTATGCCGCCGATCTCAAGATCGATCTTCAGATTAGACCTTGCCAAATTAACTCGCGCGGGTGGCAAGGTCTAATTAAATTATTTATCGTGCTTGACGGGATACTAATTTTTCAAAATTTGCTTGGGTTTGATGCAGCAATTGTTCGCGGCTATCGCCCACAGTTTTGTTGAGCGTGGGGACTAGGTTTCGCGCTTGCAAAGCCATATGCAATTGCAGATGAGCAACATATTCGCTAAAATCTTCACGGCTACGAGTGTTAGATGGTAGTCCCTGGGGTTGAATTGCCACGAGCAATGGTCTCCTAATAGTTGATTTTTTGCATTTCATCCAGATCGGAAATTATCACGTCGCTGGTGCTTGTGACCTATTCCGCAATCAAGTGTAACAACAGTCACTATTTCTCTGGACTTATTGACAATTTTAGCTTTAGGATAATCGCGTCGAACAATAGTTTACAACTTGTTAATTTGCGATCGCAGTCCGATGGCAATTTTACTATGTTTTTCAATTTGCCCCATTACTTCTTTAGCCCGTCCAATCACAACTGGGGGTAAACCTGCTAGTCTTCCCGCCTCAATTCCATAAGATTTATCTGCGCCGCCTGGTTGAACTTGGTGCAAAAATATGATTTGGTCGGGTAATTCTTTTACCGTCACTTGATAATTAGCAACATTCGGCATTATTGAAGCAAGTTCGTTCATTTCGTGGTAGTGAGTGGCGAAAATAGTGCGCGATTTAATTGCTTCTGCCAAATACTCCGCTACCGCCCAAGCAATCGAAAGCCCGTCAAAAGTTGCCGTACCGCGCCCAATTTCATCTAGTAATACTAGCGACGTGGAAGTAGCGTGATTGAGGATGTTTGCCGTTTCGTTCATCTCTACCATAAAAGTAGATTGACCTGTAGCTAAATCATCCACCGCTCCTACACGAGTAAAAATGCGATCGCATATTCCAAGTATTGCCTCTTTTGCGGGGACAAAGCAACCCACTTGAGCCATTAATTGAATCAATCCCAGTTGACGCAAGTAGCAGCTTTTTCCACTAGCGTTAGGTCCCGTCAAAATTACTAAATCTGGCTTTTCTGTCGCATCTTGGCTATTTTTCTCCCACCCCAACATTGTTGAATTTGGTACAAAAAAACCTGATGGTAAAGATTGCTCTACTACGGGATGACGACCATCAGTAATCTTAATTTCTCGCCCTTCTACCATTTGCGGGCGACAGTAACCCTGGTAAACCGCTACTTCTGCAAACCCACACAATACATCCGCCGCCGCTACCGCGCGAGAAGTATTGCGAATAATCTCCGCACTTTCCCCAACTTCTTGACGTAAAAGGGAAAAAACCTCGTATTCCAGACGATTGAGGTCATCTCTTGCCGTCAAAATTCGCGCTTCTTTTTCCTTCAAATCGGGCGTAATATACCGCTCCTCGTTGGTGAGGGTTTGTTTGCGGATGTAGTTATCGGGAACTTGGTCAGCACGCGAGCGAGAAATACTAATGTAATAACCAAAAGTTTTGTTAAATCCTACCTTAAGGTTGGGGATTCCCGTTCGGGCTTTTTCCTCAACTTCCAAGTTAGCAATCCATAGTTTGTCTTGTTCGACCGTAAGACGCAAGTCATCTAGCTGAGAATTGATACCACTGCGAATTAAACCGCCTTCGGTGAGATACAAAGGGGGAGACTCTACCAAGTGAGCGCGAATTTGATGCCCCAACTGCTCCAAAATAGGCGGTATTTTTTGCAAAGCTTTTAGATAAGGCGACTTGGCATTTTCCACTAACATAGCTATTTCCGGCAGCCTGAGTAGAGAATCTGCTAAAGACACCAAATCTCGAGCGTTAGCACTTCCCGAACTTGTCCGTCCCGTCAACCTTTCTAAGTCATAAATTTGCCGCAGGAGTTGCCGCAAGTCATGACGCAGCGACGTGTCTTCAACTAATTCTTGAATAGTATCAAGGCGCGCATTAATACCTTTAATATCTAGCAACGGCTGCAAAAACCAACGCCGTAAAGCTCTACCGCCCATTGCTGTACTGGTTTTATCAATTGCCCACAGCAAAGAGCCATGTAATATCCCATCGCGGACAGTTTGGGTAATTTCTAGATTGCGACGGCTTTGGCTATCAACAATTAGGTAGTCTGTGATAGTGTAAGTCCGCAATAACTGGAGCGCTACAGGGTTTTCTTTTTGGGTAGCTTCTAAATATTCCAGCAATCCGCCCGCCGCCCGCACTGCCAGGGGTAAGTGTTCCGTGCCAATTCCTTCTAAACTACGCATTTTAAAGCGTTGCAACAGCCGATTTCGAGCTTCGGCAAGGGTAAAAGGGGTTTGACTGCGCATGGCATAGCAAAACGAGCTAGGCAGGTAGCTAGGCAAGTGTTCGGATTTTTCTCCTGGACGCAATAAACTACCTAAATCGGGGACATTGGTGGGAAATAATACTTCTGACGGATGCAAGCGCATCAATTCTTGAGTTAGCTGCTCTAAGCCGCTTGATTGAGTAGTAAGAAATTCTCCAGTAGAGATATCTGCGTAAGCTAAACCCCAATGTTCTCCAGCAATGACTACGGCGGCGAGAAAGTTGTTGCGACGAGCATTGAGCATTCCTTCGTCAAGCAACGTACCAGGAGTTATAACCTTTGTTACTTCGCGTTTTACCTGCCGATTTTGCGCCGCCGCTACAGACGCATCTTCTACTTGGTCGCAAATTGCGATCGCAAATCCTTTTTCAACTAACATGGCACAATAGCGGTCTATGGCATGATGCGGTACGCCGGACATTGGTACTCGTCCGATTTCTTTACCTGCTTGGATGCTAGTTAAAACTAATTCTAATTGCTCGGAAACCGTGCAAGCATCTTGAAAAAATACTTCGTAAAAGTCGCCGACTCGGTATAACAGCAGCGCGTGCGGATATTGCTCTTTGATTTCAACATAATGCTGCATCATCGGGCTGAGTTTTTTTCTCTCTAGCTCCTGATAATCGGCGTTACGCATGGTAGGCTTGCCTTGATTGAAGTCTGGCGTTGAAGGGTCGGGCGAAACGTTCATAGCTGGCGTTGCAGGTTGCTCAATATTGACTTTATCGCATGGATTTGATTGCTGTTGCGCTTTCGTTTTTAAAACAGCAAGGATTTGTTAAATAGTTAACTAAAACTATCAGCTAAATTTTTGCTTTTGGTGGGTAATTTGGCGAAATTCCTGTAGAAACTGCTTAAATAGTGGATGGTTACAGGATTCGTATTTATAGTTATCAATACTTGCTACTGGCTTTAGTTCCATCATGGTTGCAGCTAAAAAAGCGCCATCAAAATTTGCTAATTCGCTAGGTTTAATATCGCGCTCTACTACTTCAATATTTATGGACTTGGCGATATCTAGCAACGTAGCACGGGTAATGCCAGGGAAAATATTGACATTAAGTGCAGGTGTAACAACTGTATGGGATTGTAAGAAAAAAATATTAGCGGCGGTTGCTTCAGTGATTTTACCTTCCGCATCGAGCATTATGGCATCATTAAAGCCCTCAATTTGGGCAGCACGGCGGCTGAGGTAGCTATTTACATAAGTTCCGCATATTTTCCACGTTACCGGAATTGCCTTACCAGAAACGCGCTCGTATTTTGAGATATGACAAGTAAGGGGTGTAGCCTCGTCGCGGGCGATAGTTACTGCCAAAATTGTCACATCTACAGGCATATCATCGCTAAAATTTAGATACGCCCCGCTACGGTAAACAATTGGGCGGATATAGTAATTATTAGGCGGTATTGCTTCTAATAATCCCAAAAGCCCCGATTTTAGCTCAGTATTTGACCAATCAAATTCTAATCCCATCTGCAAAGAGCCATGACGCAAACGGTCTAAATGAGCTTCCAGACGATGAATATAGTATGAATCGCTATTGCAGTAAGCCATAATGCCATCAAATACGCCAACGCCTAAATGTAGAGAATGGCTGGCGATAGATGGGGCAGCTTGTTCGCGTTCGACAAGTTTACCATTATGCCAAGCGATCGCGGCAGGAGTAAAATTCATTTATTTTCGGTTTGTAGATGGGCTAGTAGCCAAGCGCCAACTTGAGTATTATCCATTTGACGACTGCGCTGCAAAGTTTCTTCTAGTAAAGCTATTTCTAATTCTGGTAATACCTGAGACTGGTAAATTCGCTTGCTTCCGCCATCAGAAATCGCCAAAGCAACTATCTGGGTATTCTGGACATCTATAATCCAATACTCCGCAACATCCATACTTTCATACAGCAAGCGCTTTTTACCTAAATCGTCAGCTAGGGATGTACTGGCAATTTCAATTACTAAGTCTGGTGCTGGATAATTGTTTAAATCGATTACTGATGTACCTGTAATAGCTAATTTTGCCCTTTCTCCAACGTAATAAGATACATCGGGTTGGCCTTCTCTGACTCCCGTCTTACGGTAGCTACAGTTAGTTAATCCCCTAATAGAAATATTTTTAAGAGTACAAAACAGATTTACGGCAAACAGGATAATCGTATTATCGCTTGCATGGTCATATCCAACTGGTGACATTTCAATCCTTAACTGTCCGTTGTCATAATAACCTTTAGCGTTTTCCAATTCAGGCTGATTAATAGCGGCGATATATTCGTCCCAGTTAACAGTAATCCATGTATCAGTCTCTATTTTGGTTTGTAATTCATTCATGACAGACTTAATAATATTTTTAATTTAAGGACGCTTGAAAGTCTAATAAAATCTTTTGAGCAGTGGGAACTAATGGATATACACCCTTAGCTTTTTGCGAATAATAGCTACCGCGTTTTATATTATCAACGGTCAAAAAATCCATGTCCCAACCTTCATGTAAAATCAACTGATTTAGTTCTACGGTTAGCGGGGCATAATAAACATGGCGAACGGCTTTTTCATCTGGATAACAGCCAAATTCTAATAAGTTTGGTGGCGTATAGCCGATTTCTTCTAATAATTCTCGTTTTACGGCAACTTCTGAATTTTCTCCTGATTCTAGGTGTCCGCCAAATAAGCCCCAGTGTCCGGGATAAACTATATTGGGGATATCGTCGCGCAATTGCATCAAAAATTGGTTATTTTGGTAGAGAATTGCGATCGCTACACGCACAATTGAATTGCTCATAACTAAGATGCTGGCGTATGTTCGATTCTTTCTTGTTCTTCGACATAAAAGTCGCCTAATTCTTGAGTTTCCATCGGAATACTCTGGTAGCGAAGATTACCCTTAATTAATAACTTATCATTGATTTTTAAGCCTTGTTGACTGGTTATTGTCCAAATTGTCCCGCTAGAGTCTTGCATTTGATAAGCTTGCCAAGGCTCTGATAGTGGGACAATATTAGTTACTTGTCCTTGCAGATAAACTGTCCCTTGATTATTGGGCGATTTGATATTGCTAATATCAGTTACATTTGTACCAATTCTGAACTTGATGCTATTCCAGCTAGAGTTTCCTACACCATTACAACCAATTAGGCCACCGACTATAAAAAAATTACAAGTGACTAGATAAAAACTTCTTGTTAGTTGAATTTTCATATAAAAATATATAAGTTAAGTAGATTCACACCGTTAAATATTTGCTGTCAACATCCAAAGTATAGATAAAATTATTTTTAACTTCTGCTTTCACCTAAAAGTAAAAATAATTGCCAGAATCCTTTGCTGCGGTTAAAAAAGATGCTAATTGATTAAATAGTTTTTCCTAAAAATCCAGGTGCAATCTTAATGAACACAATGGCTAAATTACTAGACGGCAAAGCTTTAGCCCAAAAGCTGCAAATTGAGCTACTAGAGCGCATCCAAGCTTTGACACCGCAAATAGGACGTAACCCTGGTTTAGCGGTAATTATGGTCGGCGATAACCCTGCCAGCGCTGCCTACGTGCGAAATAAAGAGCGGGACTGTGTAAAAGTCGGAATAGCCTCTTTTGGTCGCCATTTCCCCGCAAATACTAGCCAATCAGAGCTAGAACAAGTAATTCAAGCCCTAAATCAAGATGAAAGAGTAGATGGAATTTTGGTACAGTTACCCTTACCAGAACCCTTAGATGCGGTTGCATTACTACACCAAATAGAGCCTAACAAAGATGTTGATGGACTGCACCCGCTTAATTTAGGACGACTGCTAAGAGGAGAACCCGGTTTACGCAGTTGTACCCCCAAGGGAGTGATGCGCTTATTGCAAGAATACAATATTGAACTGAAGGGCAAAAAAGCCGTTGTTGTCGGTAGAAGTATTTTAGTTGGTAAGCCTTTAGCATTAATGCTATTAGAGGCAGATGCTACCGTCACGATCGCACATTCCAAGTCAGATGATCTAGAATCTATTACTAAGCAAGCTGATATCCTCATCCCTGCTGTAGGCTTGGCGGGATTAATTACGGATTCAATGGTGAAGCCGGGAGCAGTAGTTGTCGATGTGGGTATCAATAGCATTACAGACGCACATACAAGCAAAAGTCGTTTGGTTGGAGATGTAGATTTTGCCTCGGTGCAACAAGTCGCCTCTTATCTTACCCCGGTTCCCGGCGGCATTGGTCCGATGACTAGAGCGATATTGCTGCAAAATACTGTACTTAGCTATTGCCAGTACCATAAAATTAGCCTGTAAAGTTTCCTAATTTATGTTCCCCAAAGCCCCGTAGAATTATTACGGATATAACAGCAGCTTGAGGAACCAACCGATGGTAGCAACGGATAATCTGCAAATGACCCCAGGAAAAACTCAATTTTTATTATCAGCTTATCTGCAAGAGCATCAAAGCCTTGTAGAAGCAGCCTTAGACCGGGCGATTTCTGTTGTCTACCCAGAAAAAATATACGAAGCAATGCGCTACTCCCTGCTGGCGGGTGGAAAGCGCCTGCGTCCGATTCTTTGCCTTGCTACTTGCGAAATGGCTGGAGGTACGCTAGAAGTAGCGATGCCTACAGCCTGCGCTTTAGAGATGATTCATACCATGTCATTGATTCACGATGACTTGCCAGCGATGGACAACGACGACTATCGCCGGGGTAAATTGACCAATCATAAAGTTTATGGCGAAGATATTGCGATTTTGGCGGGCGATGGCTTACTCGCTTATGCTTTTGAATTTGTTGCCACTAATACTCCTAACGTGCCTGCGGAGCGAGTTTTACAAGTAATTGCGCGCCTAGGACGAGCGGTGGGTGCCGCGGGGCTAGTGGGCGGTCAGGTAGTTGATTTAGAATCGGAGGGCAAGCCTGATGTCTCTCTAGAAACCTTGAATTTTATTCACAACCATAAAACGGCGGCATTATTAGAAGCAAGTGTAGTATGTGGGGGAATTTTGGCAGGAATGCCAGGGGAAGATTTACACAGGCTGTCTCGATTCTCTCAAAATATCGGCTTGGCATTTCAAATTATTGATGACATTTTGGATATCACTTCTACCCAAGAACAATTAGGCAAAACTGCGGGAAAAGATTTGCAAGCGCAAAAAGTAACCTATCCTAGCTTGTGGGGTATAGAAGAATCACAAAGTCAGGCACAACAGATAATTGCCGCCGCCATAGCGCAATTAGAGCCATTTGGGGAAAAAGCAATACCCTTAAAAGCACTCGCTCACTATATTACCAGTCGCACTCACTAAACTCTAACATCCACCCTTTTTAAAACACCATGCAGGACTTTGGCGACATTTTAGATAACAGCGTTCTATATATTGCTGTCATAACTTGTCTTTTCGCTCAAGGGTCAAAGTTGATTATTGACTTAGCCAAAAATCGTAAACTTAACGTCCGCGTCTTAGTCACCACTGGGGGAATGCCTAGCGCTCACTCGGCGCTAGTAACTTCCTTAGCAACGGGGGTCGGACAAACCGCCGGATGGGGAAGTCCTGAATTTGCGATCGCAACTATTTTTGCAGTTATTGTCATGTATGATGCGGCAGGAGTGCGCCAAGCCGCCGGAAAGCAAGCTCGTATTCTCAATCAAATGATTGATGAATTATTTAGCAAAGACCACGAATTTAATGAAGACCGTTTGAAGGAATTGCTTGGTCATACACCTTTTCAAGTGATTGTGGGATCGATTTTAGGGATAACCATTTCTTGTCTGGCTGCACCCGCTTATTAAAATTTTATTCAAATCCTCTACAATCCGACCGGAAAACCGGGCTTTTATGTCATGATCGCTAAAGTAAACAACAGGATTTGAGCAGAGGTAACAATTCATGGCGTTAAGATTAGGCGATACAGTCCCTAACTTTAAACAAGCTTCTACGCACGGCGATATTGATTTCTATGAATGGGCAGGCGATAGCTGGGTGGTGCTGTTTTCTCATCCGGCGGACTTTACCCCAGTTTGTACTACCGAACTTGGACAAGTCGCCTATCTCAAGCCAGAACTTGACAAGCGCCATGCTAAAGCATTGGCACTCAGCGTTGACGATGTGGAGTCTCACCAAGGCTGGGTAGGAGATATTGAGGAAACTCAGGGAACTAAACTAAATTTTCCAATTTTAGCCGATCCCGATCGCAAAGTTTCTGACTTGTACGACATGATCCACCCCAATGCCAACAATACTTTAACCGTGCGCTCGGTATTTATTATCGATCCTCAGAAAAAACTGCGTTTGACTCTTACTTATCCAGCTAGTACCGGACGCAACTTTGCGGAAATTTTGCGGGTAATCGATTCATTACAACTAACAGACAACTACAGCGTTGCAACTCCGGCTAACTGGGAAGATGGCGGCGACTGCGTGATCGTTCCATCATTGAAAGATCCAGAAGTGTTAAAAGAGAAGTTTCCCAAAGGTTACGAAGAAATCAAGCCTTATTTGCGGATGACTCCTCAGCCAAATAAATAATTTTTGCCTTTTCTCTTAACTAAAACCTGACAAGCCGTTTACTAGCGCATTGTCAGGTTTTTTATTTACCAAGTTGGATCGCACGTAAGATTAATTGTCAAATGCGATCGCCCTTTTGGTACGCCAGTAATACAAGCACGAATTTCATGACCATCATCTATTTCTACCTCACAAGCATGGCAAGAACCCATCAAGCAGCCTGTAGGAATAGTTATCCCACATCGGGCAGCAACATCTAATATCAATTCTCCAACTTCTGCCTCCGTGGTGATATTGTCAGGTAAAAAATGTACAGAAACCATTATTTTTAATTCAAAATATCGTTTAAATTCAAATGAGCTTCAATAGTAGTTGCCAAGGTGTCTAGCATACTTTCTCGTTGCTCTCGATAGTTGGGAATGCCTGTAGGCAAGGATTTTAAACCTCGTTGCTGCCGGAGTCGATTTAACCAAGCACGTCGCCATGCTCCATTATCAAACAATCCGTGCAGGTAACTACCCCAAACTAATTGATCTTTATCTACTAAGCCTAGATTAGGATCGTCAAATAAGGGTTTGTAATCGCTTGCCCCTGTATCAGCTTCAATTAAACGCGATCGCCCTTGATGAATTTCATACCCAGCTACAGGTAAGCCTTCTTGAGGAAAGTTTGAAGTTACTTGCCTTTGTTTGGCAATTTTGTAATCAGTAATCATAGTTCTAATTGGCAATAATTCCAATCCTTCGCATTTGCTATATTCGCTTTCTAGGCGATCGGGATCGGTTAAGTATTGCCCCATCATTTGATAGCCGCCGCAAATACCCAAAACTGTACCTCCCGATGCGGCATAATTTCTAATTGCGTCTGCCATGCCACTTTTTTGCAGCACTATTAAGTCGGCAATGGTAGTTTTAGTTCCGGGAATAATTACCGCATCTGGATGCCCTAATTCTTGTTTGGGATGGAGATACTTGAGAGACACCGTAGGTTCTGATTCTAGCGGATCGAAGTCGGTAAAATTAGCAATGCGCGGTAAACGCAAGACAGTAATATTGAGATCCCCTTGAGACGAAGAGGTTTTGCGCTCAAATAAATCTAGAGAGTCTTCGGCGGGAAATACTTGCTCCAACCAAGGAATCACTCCAACTACTGGAATACCTGTATAGTTTTCCAACCATTCAATTCCTGGCTGCAAAATCGAGCGCATTCCTCGAAATTTATTAATAATTATGCCGCGAATTAAGGCGCGTTCTTCTGGTTCCAGTAAAGCTAAAGTTCCCACTACATGGGCAAAAGCACCCCCGCGCTCGATATCTACAACGAGTAGCGTTGGCGCGTTAAGATGTTTTGCCACCCGCATATTAGTTAAGTCGCGGTGTTTGAGATTGATTTCTGCGGGGCTACCCGCACCTTCACAAACAATTAGATCGAATTCTGTACTCAACTGCTGCAAAGAGTCCTTAATTGCTTGCCAACCCACATCAAAATATTGCTGGTAGTAATCGGCGGCTCCTACCTTACCTACTGCTTTACCTTTAAGGATGACTTGAGAAGTCATATCACCTTGGGGTTTAAGCAAAATTGGATTCATTTCTATGGTTGGCTGCGTCCCGGCTGCCCAGGCTTGCACGGCTTGAGCATAACCAATTTCTCCACCATTTGCGGTTACATAGGCATTCAAAGCCATGTTCTGCCCCTTAAAAGGTGCTACTCGCCAACCACGGCGAGACAAGATCCGACATATAGCCGTAGTTAGCAGAGATTTTCCAGCGTGGGAAGTTGTTCCCACCACCATTAAGGATTTCATAAACAGCTATCCATGAACTAAAGAATAAAGATTAAAAATACGCCGTCTGTTTTATTCTTCCCTGTTCCTGCTTAGTTTTAACTGCTAACTACAACCAATTTTTATAAAGGCAATCTAAACCACTGGTTCAAAGCGTTATAAAAGTAATCCTTTAGTGATGGCTGCCAGTCGCTATCGGCGTACTGCTCAATTAGTTGGCTGCCTAGGGGTGTAAGGCGAAAACTATCAGTAATGCCTTGTCCATCTACTTCGCGGCGGAGAATGCCGACTTGAATTAACCACCCTAGGGCGTTTTCTGCGGCTAATTCTGATATAGAGCGGCGAGTATAGCCATTTTTCACTCCGTCAAGAGCAGATATTGCATTGATAGGGACGCTTTCATGGCGCATTTTTGCCAATAAATGGATTTTGAAAGGCGAACAAAATAAACTTTGCTTGGCTCTAGCGATCGTTTTTGGGGAATAAGTTAGGGATTTATAACTTTTAGAATCAATAGTTGACATTTTGTATCTATAAATACATTTGGATCTGGGAAAGATTGATATTACTATCAATTAACAC
The DNA here is from genome assembly GCF_057473825.1 of Aliterella sp. E5.1. Taxonomy (NCBI): domain Bacteria; kingdom Bacillati; phylum Cyanobacteriota; class Cyanophyceae; order Chroococcidiopsidales; family Aliterellaceae; genus Aliterella; species Aliterella sp. E5.1. The sequence continues at coordinate 95,688 of NZ_JBYCCV010000004.1, read as the reverse complement.
TGGCTATATTAATAGTTTAGATTATTAGCTAAAACAAAAAACTTAATTAGCTTCTAGGGTTCCGGTTTGAATTTTCACTGGCAACAGCAATTTTTTTAAGCGGCAGGTCCAAGAGAAGCAACCAATATTCCTAGAAATATTGGTTACACGGCGGGAGAAAAGCCCGGGAGAAACAATAACAGTTGTATAACTGTTATTGACTCCTGGGTTTTTTGTTGACAAAATGCGAGTTTATACCAGGGAGCAATTAAAATGACTGAACGCGATCGCCCATTAGAAGAAAGTTTAGAATCTCATCCTAAGCAATCTCCTAGCGAGGCGGAAAGAGCTTTGGAGAGTGAAAGAAAATTACCTTTAACAGGTTGGCAACAAGAAGTATCTAAAGGTTTAGAATTTGGATTAGAAGCAGCAGAAAGTATAGGCGATCGCTCTATTCCAACTTTTTCTCGTGGCGAACTACCTCACTATGCGGGGATCAATACTTTTTTAAAAGCGCCTTACGTTGAAGATGTACGCAAAGTCGGCGAGTACGATGTCGCTATTGTTGGCGTACCTCACGATTCTGGCACAACTTATCGTCCGGGAACTCGTTTTGGTCCTCAAGGTATCCGCCGCATTTCGGCTCTTTATACGCCTTATAGTTTTGAATTAGGCGTAGACTTGCGCGAACAAATTACGTTGTGCGATGTGGGAGATATTTTCACAATTCCCGCCAATAATGAAAAGTCTTTTGACCAAATTTCTAAAGGGATTGCCCATATTTTTAGTTCTGGCGCATTCCCCATTATTTTAGGAGGAGATCATTCTATTGGTTATCCCACAGTACGCGGTATTTGTCGGCATTTGGGCGACAAAAAAGTCGGGATTATTCACTTCGATCGCCATGTGGATACTCAAGAAAAAGACTTGGACGAAAGGATGCACACTTGTCCTTGGTTTCATGCCACAAATATCAAAAATGCTCCGCCTAAAAACTTAGTTCAATTAGGAATTGGCGGCTGGCAAGTTCCCCGCGAAGGCGTGAAGTTTTATCGGGAAAAAGCCAGCAACATCCTAACAGTTACAGATATTACAGAAAAAGGCTTAGATTACGCGGTAGACTTTGCCTTAGAAAGAGCTTTAGACGGTACAGATTGCGTTTATATCAGCTTTGATATTGATTGTATTGATGCGGGTTTTGTCCCTGGAACTGGCTGGCCTGAACCTGGTGGTTTGTTACCCCGCGAAGCTCTATATATGCTAGGTAAAATTGTCCAACGCGCGCCTATTTGTGGTTTGGAAGTTGTGGAAGTTTCGCCACCTTATGATGTTAGCGATATGACAGCATTACTAGCCGCTAGGGTAATATGCGACACTATGGGTCACTTGGTTGTATCGGGACAATTACCAAGAAAACAAAAACCTGACTATATTCACCCTTACGCTCAACCAGAATTAGTTAAGGAGTGGACTAATTAATGCACGAAACGGATATGACTAAGGCGCTAATTTTAACTGTTAAAGATTGGCAAGAAAGTCAGCAAGAATTGCCGCAAATAGCTTGCATTCATTTAATTGTTGGTAAGTTTACGTGTGTAGAGCCTGTAAGTTTGCAATTTGCGTTTGAAGTGCAAACCAAAAACACATTTTTAGATGGGGTAAAGCTAGTTATTCAAGAAACGCCCTTGATAGCTTTTTGTCATCAATGCCAAGCAGAATATCATCCAGAAATTGGCATTCAGTATGCTTGCCCAGAGTGCAAGTCGCCGATGGATGATATCAGGTCGGGAAGAGAATTAAAAATCGATCGAGTTGAATATACAGATTATGCACCAAACTTTTGACGCAGCTTTAGGCATCAATTTACTCCACGCCAACCAAACTGGCGCAGATAGTAATCGCGATCGCTTTGATGAATGGGGAATTACTTGCTTGAATATTATGAGCAGTCCTGGCGCTGGTAAAACGGTGCTGTTGGAACAAACTCTAGCAGCTTTGAGCCGCGAACTAAAAATTGCTGTAATTGAAGGGGATATGACTACCGAACTAGACGCGGAACGTTTGCGTAAATACGATGTTCCAGTCATTGCGATTAATACCGGGCGCTCTTGTCACTTAGATTCAAAAATGGTAGCGGGTGGAATTCATCAACTCCAACATCAATACAACCCGCCAGAATTGGATTTGGTATTAGTCGAAAATGTGGGCAATTTAGTTTGTCCAGCCGAATTTGAAGTAGGAGAACACTTAAAAGTTGCGCTCTTAAGTATTACCGAAGGCGAAGATAAGCCGCTCAAGTATCCAATCATGTTTCAACAAGCAGATTGCTTGCTGATTACAAAAATCGATTTAGCACCATATTTAGACGTAGATATGCACCGCATTGAAGAAAACGTTAGGCAAATGAATCCTCACGTCAAAATAATTGCTATTTCTGCCAAAACTGGAGCAGGAATAGAAACTTGGCTTTCTTGGGTGCGATCGCAAATAGTCCCCAAACCTGCTTTAGTTTGAAAATTGTGTAGCAACGATTGCAGATAACTATTGGCACTATCTGCTATCGAGTATTAAATGAAACTAAGCTACGAGAAAATACTGAAAAGAAATGCAATGAAACTGCGATCGCTTTTTACCTATGTTGCTTTATTTGTAGCAGGTTTGACCTTAACTGTCAGTTGTACTAATCCAGCAACTAATATAACCACTAGCTCTGATACTACTACGTCTGTTGGAGGCAATAGTGCAGCCACGGCTAGTCTAGGATTTAGCGCTTGGCCTGGTTGGATTCCCTGGCAAGTCGCCCAAGAGCAAAATATCTTTGATACACACAAAGCCTCCGTAGATTTGAAATGGTTTGATGGATATTTAGAATCTATAAGTACCTTAGCAGCGCAACAAATTACAGCAAATAGTCAAACCTTAAACGATACTATTAGCTCGGTTTCTGGTGGTGCAGATCAAGTAGTAGTGCTAGTAAATGACAACTCTACAGGCAACGATAAAATTATTGTCCGAGAGGGCATTAACTCCATTGCCGACCTTAAGGGCAAAAAAGTAGCTGCCGAAGAAGGCACAGTAGATCACTTTTTATTGCTGCTAGGACTAGAACAAGCAGGTTTAAGTCCCCAAGATATTCAGTTTGTACCCTTAGAAACAGGCAAAGCCTCCGCCGCCTTTGTAGGGGGACAAGTTGATGCGGTGGGTGTATTTGCGCCCTTTACAACCCAAGCACTCAAGCGTCCTGGTAGCAAAGAATTATTTAGCTCTAAAGAGTTTCCTGGGGCAATTCCAGATCATTTGGTAGTAACGCGCAAATTTATCAACGAACAGCCAGCGCAAGTACAGGCGCTAGTTGATTCTTGGTTTGCAACTTTAGATTATATCGAGGCAAATCCTAAAAAGGCGATCGCAATTATGGCAAAAAGAGCCGGGGTAAGCGTCGAAGAATACAAAGAATACGCTCAAGGAACTCACATTTTTAGCATTGAAGAAAACCTCAAAGCCTTTCAACCAGGCACAAATCGAACATCCCTAGCTTTTGCGGCGGCAGAAATGAGCGGGTTTTTAGAAAAAGTTGGACTAGCAAAGCAAAAGCCAGATCTTAGCAAGCTATTTGACGATCGCTTTATTAAAGCCTATGCCGAGAAAGTCAAGAAATGAATCCACTTACCACGATTAAGCCATGAGTTCTACGGAATCAGTGCCGCCAAATGCCAAACAATCTAAAAGCCTACAGTCTACAGTTTTCTGGCGACTTGGCGAAGATATCCCCAAGCCTTTAAATACAGGACTAATTGCTACTTCTATTGCCTTACCGCTCTTGCTATGGTGGCTGGTAACTACTTTTGGAAACGTAGATCCGCAGTTTTTGCCCTCTCCAGGTAGAGTATTAGAGGCGTTTGGGCGCTTGTGGGGTACGGGAGAGCTATTAAAAGATACCGTAGCGAGTCTGTGGCGGGTGGGGGGAGGGGTTTTGCTGGCAGTAATCTTCTCGATTTCTGTAGGCGTTTTGATGGGCAGTTTTGCCAGTATTAGAGCTTTACTTGAACCATTATTTGGTCTAGTGCGGTATATGCCTGCGCCTGCCTTTATTCCTTTACTGATTTTATATTTGGGCATTGGTGAAGAACCAAAAATTACTTTAATCTTTATTGGTGTATTTTTCTTTAACTCTTTGATGGTGATGGATACAGTCAAATTTGTACCCAAAGACTTGATTGAAGCAACCTATACCTTGGGTGGAAGCCGGATACAGACTTTATTACAGGTAATTTTTCCTCACGTTATCCCCGGAATTATTGATGCTTGTCGGATTAACTTAGCCGCCGCATGGCAATTAGTAATTGTGTCTGAATTGATTGCCGCAAACGAAGGCTTGGGTCGGCGAATTAGCGTAGCAGGTAGATTTTTGAGAACTGATGAAATTTTTGTGGGGCTAATTGTCATTGGTGTAATTGGGCTGACTTTCGACTTGCTATTTCAATATTTACTGAGAGTTTCTTGTAGCTGGGCAAGTCAAAAAAGATAAATCGACCGTCGAGCAAATACTACATAATCAGGGACAAATCATGTATCTACAAGTCAATAACTTAAATAAAAACTTCGAGACAAAGCAAGGCTCTCTACCAGTCTTGAAAGATATTAATATGACAATTAAGCAAGGCGAATTTATCTGCGCTGTAGGAGCATCAGGATCGGGTAAATCTACCTTGCTGCGCCAAATTGCCGGATTAGATCGCCCCACCACTGGAGAAGTCAAAGTTGATGGGATGCGCGTTACAGGCCCAGGTCCCGACCGAGGAATGGTATTTCAGCATTACACGCTTTATCCTTGGATGAACGTGCAGAAAAACACAGAATTTGGACTTAAGTTACAAGGATTGTCCAAAAAACAGCGCCGCGAGAAAGCTAGTTATTATCTAAATGTCGTGGGGTTGGAAAGTTTCGCTAAATCCTTACCAAAAGAGCTATCGGGTGGAATGAAACAACGCTGCGCGATCGCCCGTGCTTTAGCTTCCCAACCCAAGGTAATGTTGATGGATGAACCTTTTGGCGCGTTAGACATCCATACCAAAGAATCTATGCACCAGTTCATGTTAGAGCTTTGGGAGCGGACAAACTTAACAATTTTTATGATTACCCATGACGTAGAGGAAGCCGTATTTCTCTCCAATCGAATTTATGCTTTAACCGCGCGTCCTGGTACGGTACAAAAGGAAATGTCGATCAAATTACCCCATCGTAACGCTACAGTGAAGCGCAACTCTATATTTCACGATTACCGGGATGAATTGATGGAATTGCTGCGAGGAAACCCCCAAAAAGCGATCGCCGCTTAAAAATTATCGCTGTGCTTGTAGCAAAAAAAACTGCTATAAATATCGAGGACTAGAAAACTTGATATTAAGGGCATACTATGGCTTTAGCAGTTGGCACAGATGCACCAGCATTTACCGTCAAAGATACCAATGGCAATACCGTTTCGCTATCCGATTATGCTGGTAAAACAGTAGTTTTGTATTTCTACCCAAAAGATGATACTCCAGGCTGCACTAAGCAAGCTTGTAGTTTTCGCGATGCTAGTACCGACTATCAGGGCAAAGATGTAGTAATTTTAGGGGTTAGTGCTGATGATGAAGTATCTCATCAACAGTTTACGCAAAAGTACAATCTCAATTTTCCCTTACTAGCGGATACTGAGAAAACTTTAATTAAAGCTTACGATGTCGATGGTGGTGGTTATGCCAAACGGGTTACTTATGTAATTGATGGGAATGGCAAAATTACTCACGTAGATTCTAGTGTGAATACTTCAACTCATGCTAGTGATGTTTTAGCGGCACTAGGAGCGTAGGAATTGCTTGATAGTAGGCCTAGGGTTTAAGCTTTAGGCTACTCTAGCTCAAGTTAGCGTCAGCCGATGGGCTTACTCAATCGAGCTTTAGCGCTTTACTCGCTCATTACAGCACTTTTCCCCTAATAGCCCTAATGCGTTCTTATTCTTTAACGGCTCCAGCAAAAATTAATTTATATTTAGAAATAATTGGCGATCGCCCCGATGGTTATCACGAACTTGCAATGGTGCTGCAAAGCATTGATTTAGCCGATAGAATTGACCTGCGCTCTTTGAGTACCGACACTATCTCTGTTCGTTGTTCTCATCCCCAAGTACCAAGAAGTCGCGCTAACCTCGCCTACCAAGCGGCGGCTTTAATGGCGGCAGAATTTCCCGACGCTTTTGCCCAATTTGGCGGCATAGAAATTACTATTGATAAGCGGATTCCGATCGCTGCGGGTTTAGCTGGAGGCTCTAGCAATGCTGCGGCGGTGCTGGTCGGGTTAGATTTATTTTGGCAACTAGGACTAACTCAATCCCAATTAGAAGAATTAGCAAGTCAGTTAGGCTCCGATGTACCTTTTTGTATCGCTGGCGGTACGGCGATCGCCACCGGACGCGGTGAAATGCTCTCGCCCTTACCCAGTATAGATAATCTCTATGTAGTGCTAGGCAAATATCGCAATTTAGATGTTTCTACAGCTTGGGCTTACCAAACTTACCGCGCTGAGTTTGGCAATTCTTACGTTGTAAGCAAGCAAGATCTCAAATCACGGGCGGGGGCGGTTCACTCTAGCTCAATGGTACAAGCAATTATTCATGAAGATCCAGTCCAAATTGGTCAAAGGCTGCACAACGATCTAGAGCGTGTCGTTATTCCTGCTTATCCGCAAATATTGCGCTTGAAAGAGACATTTCAACAAGCGGGCTGTTTGGGCGCAATGATGTCGGGTTCTGGCTCTACGGTATTTGCTCTGTGCGCAGGAGAGCAGCAAGCTCAGAAAGTGCAGCAGCAAGGACGCGCGAGCGCCCAGCCAAACGAGTTAGACCTTTTTATTGCTCGTTTAACTTCTACAGGCGTTCAAGTAACCTCTAGTAGTAAAGATTAATCTATAAATCCATTTTGGCAATGCCCGATTATGAATGACCCCACTCCTACTACCGAACCAGCAGCCAATCTAAAGCCGCTCCCAACCCCTCTACGCTCCTTCCTGGGGGCGCTAATTGCGTCAGGACTTGCGATCGCTCTTTACCGCGTTACTGGCTCCATTTCTCAAAGTTTTGCTCAAAAACCTCTGCATTCTGACAATGCTTTAGTTGTCAAAATTACCATTGCCGTTCGTACCTTGGTTGTTGGTTTGAGTACGCTTGCAACTTTCATGTTTGCCATTGTCGCGGTAGCTTTAGTCGCCTTGGCGATTCAAGCAACTATCCAACAGCTAAAACAGCGCCCCTCTAGTTAAAGATTTGCTTTACTTTGTAATTCTTATTTTTAAGCCTACTTTTCCCCGACTTCTTCCCCAGGTTTTTCACAGATATTTTGGCTTTTTCCCCAAAATTTAACGGTAGCTATGGCTAAACCCTTCCGTCTGTGGATTATTTATTTCTCTATCAAAGCGTTATCAGTACGTAGTTAATATAAAGTTAAGTAACAAAATTTAGGCTAAAAGCCTGATTATCTCGTAGTTATTTTTCTTACCTACAAACAATTGCAACATTTCGTAGCATTGACAACCCTACCCCCTCCTAGCGCACAATAAAGCACCGACCTCTAAATATTTAGACTCTCACAGCCTGAAGAATCTAAGTTTTTTGACGTAGAGGAAGATTTTTGTATTTATTTACGCCCACAAGGTAATCCATGAGCAATACCCTTAGTATTTTGACGGAAATTCCCGAAGAACTGCATCAATCCCTCAAAAGCTACTTAGAAAATCATCCCGATTGGGATCAAGACCGAGTTTTTGCGGCGGCTCTGTCGCTGTTTTTGCTGCAAAATAGCGATGGCGATCGCCGCGCTGCTAGAGTATACCTAGAAACTCTGTTTGATCGCTGCTCTTAGTTTTTAAGCAAGATGAGGGGAAATTAACGGCTTTTAACTTTTCCTCTCCTCCCTTACTGCGAAAGGCTATGGGGAGCCTCAAACTTATATCCAACACCGCGCACGGTCTGAATTAGAATTGGCTGCGTTGCATCAATTTCAATCTTTTTACGAATTTGACCGATGTGAACGTCTACAACTCTTTGATCTCCTACATAATCGTAGTCCCATACTTCTTGTAACAATTCCGCTCGTCGCCAAACTCTACCGGGGTGGCTGGCGAGAAAACGCAATAAGTCAAATTCTAAAGCAGTCAAGGGAATTAGCTGATTATTTAGGGTTACTTCCCGGCGCTCAGGATCTATTACCAGCTTTTCAAAGCTCAAACGCTGCTTTTCTGGTGCTGTAACTGTTCTTTGGCGCTTCAAAATCGCACCAACTCGCACCTCCAACTCGCCTAAGCCAAAAGGTTTAGTCAAGTAATCATCGGCTCCTTGGCTAAACCCGCGAATTTTATCAGCTTCGTCAGCGCGACTTGTGAGCATAAGTACAAAAACCTTAGTACGTTTTTGCATTTCTTCACAAAGGTTGTAGCCGATTGTGTCTGGCAAATTTACATCCAAAATTACCAAGTCAGGGTTAAATTGCTCGAAGATTGCTAAAGCGGTTTTGCCATCTTCCGCAGATTCCACTTGGTATTTCTGCTTGGTTAAAAAGCGTTGAATTAAATTGCGAATTGCAGGATCGTCATCAACGATCAGAATTTTGGCAAGAGCCATAGCCATTACTTTGTACAACTAAAAGAGAGGAACAACACGGCAATAAAGCGGGAAGCAGCGCAAACTTTGTGAGGAAGGTTTTCCGCAAAAGTTTGTCAGAGAAAGCTACACCGCTTTTTGCCTCAAGTAAATAAAAAATTAGGCAGTAGCTTTATTGACTTTTTTCAATTTATTGTACTCTTACTAATTATTAACCTATACCTTAGCAAAGCCAATAGTAGTTAATGTCAAACGCGATCGCTAGTGCTAGTATCTACCCTTTTACTGCAAAAGTTGCCAGATCGAAAATTATATCCTAAATTTCGAGCGCTTTATCCTCTAATTCAATCTCCAACTTAATTTAGAAAAGCTATACCTACACGAGGATGTTAGCTTATGCTAAAGTCCAATATAGAAGGCACGCAAGTTGTTAGACTGACCGTTGCAAGTAACTAATAAAGAACATTTGTTACAAGTAGCAATAATCGCAACTGGTGCGTCTATTATTCTAAGTCCGTTTCTATTTACTGTATGCTCCGATCCATGCTGAGGCGATAAAGTTACATGAGCGAGCCTAATCCCTACGAAAAACTTGGGGTAAAACAAGACGCTACATTCGACCAAATTCAAGAAGCTCGCAATCGCCTTGTAGAGCAACACAATGGCGACTTAGCTCATCTGAATATGGTAGAAGAAGCTTACGATGCCATCCTAATGGAGCGCTTGCGAATGCGCCAGGAAGGTAAAATTAAAGTACCCGAAGGCATCAAATTTGCCGAGCGTCTCTCCCAAGCCCCTCCGAAGCAAAACCAAGCCCCTACCCAGAAGTCGCCATCGTGGCTAGAAAAATTGCGCGATCGCCCTACTCCAAAAGATATATTATTGCCTGGTGGTTTATTTCTAAGTTTAAGCGGGTTGAGCGTTGTTTATCCCACGGCGGGCGCTCAACTGTTGCAAGTAGTATTGATGGTAGGAGTATGCCTAAGTATTTATTTTATTAGGCGCAAAGAACAGAACTTCAGTCGTGCCATACTACTGACAGCCGCCGGATTGATAGTCGGGCTAATAGTTGGTGGACTACTTGCTAGTTTGTTGAGTTCGCCCCTAGAACAAATTAATCTACAAGCAGAGCAATTCTCTACAGTAGTGACGTTTGTTGTTCTGTGGCTAGTCAGTAGCTTTATGCGCTAGTTTTCAGGCGACTTGGGACAAAGACTTAGCAATCAATATATCTACAGCTTCGCTTAAAGTTTCCACAATTAATTCAGGATTGTAGGACTGGAGTTGTTCGTGATCGCGGATACCGCACAAAACCGCCATTACTTTGACACCGTGATTTTTGGCTGCCATAATATCTGCCTCTGTATCGCCTACCATCCAGGTATCTTCCGCCGTCGGCAGTTCTGCCAAGGCTCGTTCCATTAGTAAAGGCTTGTCGTCAATGTCGCGGGTTTTGACATAATCATTTGTGAGGCAGTAACAGCGATTTTTGGGAAAAAATCTGCCCAAATCGTAACGTTCAAAAGCATAATCTAATTCTTTGACCCGGCGCATAGTCATTACTGCCAAATCTATCCCCGCGCTTTGGACTTTTTCTAAAGCATCTACCGCACCTGGCGCAAGCGAGTCGTAGCTAAAGTAAGAAGGAGTATGTACCGTTTGGCGGCGCAATTGAGAAAAAGTTTTTGCTTGAACTTCGTCCAATCCAGAAAGAATCCCAATTTGGGTTTCGGGAACGCGCGATCGCTTTAACTGCCAAAATTCGGCTTTACTTAGCTGCCTGACTGACTGTTCGGGGTGCTTGCTAGTTTCTAGGCAATATTTATAAACCTGGTAATAGCGCTCGGAAACATCGATAATTGGTCCGTCAAAGTCAGTAATTAGCCTTAACATTTGGACATAAAATATAAACTTTATTTATACATTATCTCAAGCTAGACAAAATTGTCCTGAAGTAAGTTTTAAATTCCTGATTAGATTGATTAAAAATCTTGCAAACTACCCCGCTTAAGTTGTTCGCGTTCGATAGCTTCAAACAAAGCGCGAAAATTGCCTTCGCCAAACCCACGCGCTTGCTGGCGACGTTCGATAATTTCCAAGAAAAAAGTAGGCTGGCTAAAAATTGGTTGCGTAAAAGTTTGCAAAAGTATCGCTTGGGGAACCGTCTCTTGCCAATCAACTAAAATTTCTTGCTCGGCAATTTCTGTTAGCTCAGCGACGGTTAGCGGTAGCCCTGGGCGCTGTTGCAGTTGCGTGTAGTAGCTGGGAGGTACGGGGAGAAAAGACACCCCACAGCGCCGAAATTGAGCAACAGCACTGACAATATTTGCGGTTTCTAGGGCAATATGTTGGATTCCCGCGCCTTTGTTAGCATCTAAAAACTCTTGAATTTGGGAGTTTGGGGAGGCAGGCTGATTGATCGGAAATTGGACTTGGCGATCGGGAGAAACCATTACCTGGCTGTGTAAAGCCGATCGCTCGGTTTGAATTTTGAATGCCTGTTTAGCTTGAAACCCTAAAGTGTCTTGATACCAAGCCACCGCAGGCTCCAAATCGCCTGCTTCAACGTTTAGCACCACGTGATCGATTCCAGTAAAACTAGAGCGCGCGGAGAAAATACCGCTTTTTTGCCCCTTCTCAACCAGCGTGTGAGTCAAAGCACCCCAAGCTGAAATTTTTCCCCATTTGCTACCGCTTGCAGCATCTGTTTGCACGCTTTTTAGCACTTTTGCTCCGCCAAAACTTGCCAGCGCGATCGCCTTTTCCACATCATCAACACTAAAAGTAATATCCGCAACCCCAGGGGGATGCCAAGCTAAAAAGTTAGCTACAGGACTTGTAATTGTTCGCGGTGACGACAAAACAAAACAGACAGCGCCGTTATTTATTACTTCTGTGCAGGTATGTAAATTAGCACTACTAGCTATTGATTGAAATCCCAAATGGTTAATAAACCAGTCACGGGAAGCTTTAGCATCTTCTACATAGAAGCAAACACGGTCAATTTTCATAAATCTGCCAAAATCCAGCTTTTAAGCTTACTTTAAGTAAATTTTGCCCGATCTACATCGATTTGCAGGTCACTCTCTAGTAATGATTCTGCTTACTTAGAAAAACAAATGACTTTCTGGTTGAATATTTATTTCCATTGGTACGGCTTGAGGCTCGGCAGCTAGAGCGTAGGCGATCGCTTCTGCCGCAGTTTCGGGACTTAGCATTTTTTTGCGATCTACCTTCAAGCTGACATTATCCCAAAATGGCGAATTTACCCCACCAAAGTAGAATAGCGTGAACTTAACCCCAAAACGTTTTAATTCCTCTGCCATGCACTTACTAAAACCAACTACAGCGTATTTTGAAGCACAATAAGCTGCTGCCATGGGCATGGAGTGCTTGCCCAAAATTCCGACTACATTACAGATATGTCCCGATTTGCGCTCCTGCATTAGCTCCGCCGCCGCTTGACAGGTGTAGAAACTGCCTTTGAGGTTTACGTCGTCTAGCATTGCATCCAAATCCGCAGCTTCTAGGTTGCTGTAAGGCTTCATTACCCCTGCTCCGGCAGCATTGACTAAAGCGTCAATTTGCCCAAACTCCGAGAGTATTTGTTTGAACAATGCGTCTACTTGCTCTTTTTGAGTAATATCGGTAGGAAAAATCGCAACTTCCCCAGATAACTCCTCAGCTAGACTTATTAACCTGTCCTTGTCTCGCGCTACCAACACTAAACGCGCACCAGTAGCAGCTAACTTGCGAGTCAAGGCGGAACCTATACCACCCGTTGCGCCCACAACAACAATAACTTTATTTTTCACAGGTCTTTACATTTCTTCACGTATCTTCCCATAATAACTGTAGAGAGGTAAATCGAAAGACAAAGGCAAAGATGGAACTAAACAGTTTCTGATTCTTTACTTTTAGATGTACGAGCTAGATGGTAGGAAGGCTTAAAATTAGGTTAAATTTAATTAAGATTAAACACAAATATCAATTGCTTAGCTTGTGGCTAGATACTAAAAACTTATTTAGTTAAAAGCTTAGTCTCCCAAGGGTCACACCATTAAATTGTAGTAAGGCTAATTTGTGATTTTCATACTAATAGAGGCAAATAATTGATGAAATTTTCCTGGAAAACACTCGTATTGTGGACTTTGCCACCTTTAGTTATTGGATTCTTCTTTTGGCAAGGAGCTTTTGCTACGGCTCCGGCGGATACAACCAAAAATACCGCTAGTACCCGCATGACCTACGGGCGGTTTTTGGAGTACATAGATTCAGGACGAGTCAAAACTGTAGATCTGTACGAGGGTGGTAGAACTGCCATAGTTGAAGCGGTAGACCCAGATTTAGACAATCGCATTCAACGTTTGCGGGTAGATTTGCCTTACAACGCGCCGGAATTAATTTCTAAGCTGCGGGAATCTAACATCAACCTAGACGCTCACCCGATGCGGAATGATGGCGCAATTTGGGGTTTACTGGGAAATTTAGTTTTCCCCATATTGTTGATTAGCGGTTTATTTTTCTTATTTAGACGCTCTAGCAATATTCCTGGTGGTCCTGGTCAAGCAATGAACTTTGGCAAATCAAAAGCACGTTTTCAAAGCGAAGCCAAAACCGGAATCAAGTTTGACGATGTAGCTGGAATTGATGAAGCTAAAGAAGAATTGGAAGAAGTAGTTACTTTCTTAAAGCAGCCAGAGCGCTTTACTGCCGTAGGCGCAAAAATTCCCAAGGGCGTATTGTTAATTGGTCCTCCAGGAACTGGTAAAACTTTACTAGCTAAAGCGATCGCCGGGGAAGCGGGAGTACCATTTTTTAGTATCTCTGGCTCCGAATTTGTGGAAATGTTCGTTGGTGTTGGTGCGTCTCGCGTCCGCGACTTATTTAAGAAAGCCAAAGAAAGCGCTCCGTGTCTGATCTTCATCGATGAAATTGATGCAGTTGGTAGACAACGGGGTGCAGGTATTGGTGGCGGTAACGATGAAAGAGAACAAACTCTTAACCAGTTACTCACAGAAATGGACGGGTTTGAAGGTAATACAGGCATTATTATTATTGCTGCTACCAACCGTCCAGACGTGCTTGACTCTGCTTTATTGCGTCCAGGACGTTTTGACCGCCAAGTAACGGTAGATGCGCCAGATCTCAAAGGACGAGTTGAAATATTGAACGTCCACTCGCGTAACAAAAAACTTGCAGCTTCCGTATCCTTAGAAGCGATCGCTAGACGCACTCCAGGCTTTACCGGAGCAGATTTAGCTAACTTGCTCAACGAAGCGGCAATTTTGACGGCTAGACGGCGCAAAGATGCGATTAGCCTAGCGGAAATTGACGACGCGGTAGACCGGGTAGTAGCGGGGATGGAAGGTACGCCTTTGGTTGATAGCAAGAGCAAGCGCTTGATTGCTTATCACGAAATTGGACACGCCTTGATTGGTACTTTGGTTAAAGACCACGATCAGGTACAGAAAGTTACGCTAATTCCGCGCGGACAAGCGCAAGGCTTGACTTGGTTTACTCCCGATGAAGAACAAGGGTTGATTTCAAGAGGACAACTAAAAGCGAGAATTACTGGCGCTTTAGGTGGTAGAGCGGCAGAATACGAAGTCTTTGGACCTTCGGAAATTACAACTGGTGCAGGCGGTGACTTGCAGCAGTTGAGCGGAATGGCAAGACAAATGGTAACTAAGTTTGGGATGTCAGACTTAGGACCGTTGTCTCTTGATAGCCAGAGCGGAGAAGTATTTTTGGGGCGCGATTGGATGTCGCGCAGTGAATGCTCGGAATCTATATCTTCTCGCGTAGACGAGCAAGTAAGGATGATCGTTACTGAATGCTACGAACACGCCAAGCAGATAATTAGAGAAAATCGCACCGTATGCGATCGCTTAGTCGATTTGTTGATTGAAAAAGAAACCATTGATGGCGAAGAATTACGGCAAATTGTTGCGGAGTACACAGATGTTCCCGAAAAACAGAAGTTTGTGCCAACTTTGTAATTAACACTGATTAAATAAGCAGGGATGACATTTTGTCATCCCTTTTTTTTGGCAACAATTGAGCGCTCTAAATAGTCAATCTAAAATAAACTCTAATGAGTATGAGCGCAAAATTTTTAACCTATAGCGGTTCGCACTTGAGTGCAGTACACCTTAAGCATGACCTCACAGTAATTAAATCCTAAAGCTGTACTTTATCGGAATGAGAACTGCTGTATTTAATCAGTCCTCTAGTAGTTGCGGTAGTAGCTATTGGTGCAACTAGCGCGCAACCAAAGATTGCCAACCAGTCAAAAGTTGCTATTAATGGTATTGGCTCAATTCGAGTAGGTATGACCGTTGCCGAGGCAAGTCAAGCGTCGGGTACTAAGCTAGTTTCCACCGGGCATTACCCAATCGAGCGCGGTTGCTATTACGTCCAGCCCCAAGGTGCACCTAATGGGTTGGGATTTATGGTTAGTAATGGGCGCATTGCTAGAGTCGATGTATACGATAAAAGCCCCATTACTACCCTAAGTGGGGCAAAAATTGGCGATACCGAAGCCCGGATCAAAGCACTTTATCCAGGACAAATAAAAGTTACCCCTCACGAATACACGGGATATATGGGCGGACACTATTTGACGTTTGTACCCAAAGACAAAAGCGATCGCAATTATCGAGTAGTATTTGAAACTGACGGCAAGCGAGTAACTACTTTTAGAGCCGGAAAACTGCCAGAAGTCGAATATGTTGAAGGCTGTTCTTAGTTTAGTTACTCAAACACTCACCAACAACCTTGCTATACCGTCCCCACGAAGATATAAAGCTGAATAACGAACGTTCCGTTTGAGTGGCAGCCTATAACCTCTGAACCCCATACAAGCGGCTTCGGTCAGTCTACAACACTAGGGTTGTTAGGCTACGTTTTATGGCGATCGCAAAACTTCATTCAGGCTTGAATTATCCTCTACCGCTACTCCTCAAACGAAATTAAAAGCTTGCTCAACAATTGAGCAAGAACTTTACGTTCCGCTTCCTCTAAAACTATAAGGAGACGATGCTCATTGGCAACATGAGCCTCAACAGCTTTTTCAATCATGTTGAAACCTTTATTGGTCAACTGAATTAGCGTCCCTCGGCGATCGCTTGGATCGGGAATGCGCTTCACAAGGTTAGCTTGTTCTAAGCGATCAATACGATGCGTCATCGTACCGGATGAAACCATCATGGTATTGAATAGCTCAGTCGGCGTAAGCTGATACGGCTGACCAGAGCGGCGCAATGTAGCTAACACATCAAATTCGCCAACATTTAAGCCAAATTCTGAAAATGTCTCCTGAATCCCTCGCTCTAAGTGTTTGCTCAGTCGCCCTATCCTTCCGATGATGCCCATTGGTGACACGTCTAAGTCAGGGCGCTCTCTCTGCCATTGAGTTAAAATCACATCGACTGGATCGGCATTCATCAAAATGCTACTCACCTAAAAATCTTGATGTCAACCATCTTAACATCAAGATAAATGCTAGAATCTTGATGTCGAGTATCTTGACGTAAAGATAAAAATCATGAAGACAGATACTGTTCGCCTGTCCGATATTCTGCTGACTGCTCTAGCGCCGATGACCTGGGGAACGACTTATGTTGTGGCAACTGAACTCCTGCCGCCTAACCATCCGCTATTGGTGGCTGCCTTGCGATCATTGCCGATTGGTATCCTGCTAACAGCAGGGTTGAGACAACTGCCTCAAGGGATTTGGTGGTGGCGTATTTTGCTTTTGGGCAGCCTCAATATTGGCATCTTTCAAGCGCTATTATTTATAGCTGCTTATCGCCTTCCGGGTGGCGTTGCGGCAACAGCAGGCGCAATCCAGCCCTTGTTAGTGGTATTGTTTTCTTGGATTTTATTAAATGAAAAACCGTCTAAACTCTCCATTGTCGCAGCGATCGCTGGCTTTATTGGTGTCGGGTTGCTGGTTCTCAGCCCTACTGCGCGTCTTGATAGTGTTGGCATTGTTGCCGCGATCGCTGGAGCCGCAACAATGGGTTTAGGAACGGTGCTAGTCAAACGGTGGAAACGCCCAGTTTCTTTACTTGTTTTTACAGCATGGCAGTTAGCAGTTGGCGGAATCATTTTGCTGCCAGTTGCCCTAGTGATAGAAGGGCCAATAACTCATCTCTCAACAATTAACCTATTGGGCTTCGTTTACCTGGGCTTAGTCGGCACTGGAGTTGCTTATGCGCTTTGGTTTCGAGGGATTGATAAACTCAAAGCATCAGCTGTTTCATATCTAGGGTTGATGAGTCCTGTAGTCGCAACACTCATTGGATTCCTCTTACTACACCAAACATTTACGCCAATCCAACTGATTGGGATTGCGATCGTTTTGATGAGTGTTTTGCTCGGACAACAAACCAATCAATTACGCCAACGCTCATCTAAGCCTTTCAAATCACGGCTCAAAAAATAACTTGCTCTTTTTGGGCGATCGCGAATCGAATTATTGATCGGTGAGACTCAAACTTTGACCTACCACAAGATGTCGAGTAATGTTGAGATTGTGCCAAATCCTTTGACTACGATCTGATGTTGGTAAAAACTGATGATTAGCTCTTTGTCATCAGCAATGATCGCATGGCTATCATAATGTCAGGTTCAAAAACTTTTCCATTGCGTAGTTAGTAAAAGTTTCTCCCCGTCTAGTAACTTGCTGCTCGGTGATAATTACAAATCCTAGATGCTGAAAAAATGGCTTTGCGGTAATACTTGCTTCGGTAAATAAACGCTGTAATCCTAATTCTACCGCCTTTTCCTCCATGGCTCGATAGATTTGTTTACCCACACCACAACGCTGATACTCTTTATGGCAGTAAAAGCAATCAATATGACCATTGGCTTCTAACTCCCCAAAACCAACAATTAAATCCCCAACCTCGGCAACAAAAGTATAGCGACTGGCGCATATTTTCGCCCAGTCTCGAAAATAAATATCCTCTGGCGACCACGCTAAGCACTGATTGTTAGAATAATCGCGGCGATTGATTTCATGAACAGTCTGATGAAATAACTGCGCTATTTGGTCTGTGTCTTGAGGGCGAAACAGCCGAATTTGCATTTTGATTGAAGTGCGATCGCATTTTGAAACTACAACAATTGCCCTCCGGCATACTACCTTAGATATAGAGAAGATTTCGATCTTCAAACCGCAACGGATGTTTGAGCAACTATTAAAATAATCGTGTTGCCGCCACAAAATCAATTAAAATCCAGCAATTAGCAAAAACATTATAGAGACGACTATGCCTAGAACTCAACGTAACGATAATTTTATTGACAAGTCTTTTACTGTCATGGCAGATATTATCTTAAAAATCTTGCCTACCAACAAAAAAGCTAAAGAAGCCTTCGTTTACTAACGCGATGGAATGTCGGCGCAAGCTGATGGAGAATACGCTGAGGCTTTGGATAACTACAACGAAGCTTTGGAATTAGAGGAAGATGCCAACGATCGCAGCTATATTCTCTACAATATGGGGCTAATCTATGCTAGTAATGGCGATCACCAAAAAGCAATGGATCTCTACGAACTAGCTCTAGAATCTAATCCCCGCTTACCTCAAGCTTTGAATAATATTGCTGTAATTTACCACTACCAAGGCGAACAAGCTAAAGCTTTAGGAGACGCTGACGCAGCCGAAGGTTTGTTTGATAAAGCCGCCCAGTACTGGGTAAGAGCGATTCGGATGGCTCCCAACAACTATCTGGAAGCCCAAAACTGGCTCAAAACGACTGGACGCTCCAACATAGACGTTTATTTCTAGCTTGAACTTCGGTTTTACAACTTTCTCTATTTTTAACTGAACCTATGATCGATCGCGAACAAGTCCATAAAGTTGCTTTACTCGCTCGTTTGGAGCTATCGCCTGAAGAAGAAGAACAATTCACTACCCAATTGGGCAGCATTCTAGATTATTTTGCTCAACTAAGCGAACTTGATGTTACAGGTGTCCAACCGACAACCCGCGCCATCGATGTTAGTAATGTAACGCGCAAGGATGAACTACAACCTTATAGTGACCGAGAATCTATCTTAACTAGCGCGCCAGATCGAGAAGGAGAATTTTTCAAAGTTCCCCAAATCCTGAGCGCCGAATGATTTTGCCCTAGCACTTAAGAACGATGCAGCCTAAGCCCTAATTGGACTTAATTTAAAGGTAAACACTTATTAGAGAGGAAAATTATGGGTTTGGGTGTGCTTAGAGACGGTAAATGGATTGCTCGACGAGATCAAGAAGATGAGCAAGGTAAGTTTATTCGTCCTTCTACTACCTTTCGCGATCAAATTACAAACGATGGAAGTAGCGGCTTTAAAGCCGAACCGGGACGCTACCATCTCTACATCTCTTGGGCGTGTCCTTGGGCGCATCGTACCGCAATTATGCGCCGATTAAAGGGCTTAGAAGAAGTAATTGGTCTATCGGTAGTAGCGGCAGAAATTGACCAAAATAGTTGGGAATTTTCCGATACCGAACTAGGCTGCATTCCCGATAATGTCAACCATACTCGTTATTTGTGGGAATTGTATCTTAAAGCCGAGCCTAACTATAGCGGACGAGTAACAGTTCCCGTATTGTGGGATACACAAACAAACACAATTGTCAATAATGAGTCTCGTGAAATTGTCAGGATGTTTGACACTCAGTTTGATGATTATGCAAAAAATAATATCAGCTTTTATCCCGATCGATTGCAGTCAGCTATTGATGAAGTTGCCGATTCTATCTACCAACCAATAAATAACGGCGTTTATAGAGCAGGTTTTGCTACGACGCAATCAGCTTACGATGAAGCTGTAACTGAGCTATTTGCAAATCTCGATCGCTGGGAAAGCATACTTGCCAAGCAAAGATATTTAGTTAGCGATCGCATTACCGAAGCTGATTGGTTTATGTTTACAACCTTGTTACGCTTCGATGCGGTGTATTACGTTCACTTTAAATGCAACTTGCACCGCATTGTCGATTATCCCAATCTTTGGAACTACCTCAAAGACTTGTACCAGCAGCCGGGAATCAAAGAAACCTGCAATTTAGATCACATCAAACGGCATTACTACAAAAGCCATCCCAATGTTAATCCGACAAGAATTGTCCCCAAGGGATCGATAATTGATTTCGAGGAAGCCCACAATCGCGATCGCATACCAGTTACTATCTGAGGTTAACCGAAGCCCCTTCCTGACAAAAGAAGGGGCTTCGTTTATTCAGCGCCTTTAGCTTTAGCCACCATCAAAGCTTGCCTAAAACCCAATACCAGCAAGATATTAGACACTGTTAAAAATGACTCCGCCGAACCATGTAGCCAATCAACATCGGCTAGCGACTTACCATAATGCACCTGAGCGTAAATTCCGGCTGGTATAGTAATAGCGACAAAAACCAAAGTACCGTAAAAGCCCATAAGTGCCAACCTTGGCATTTGCTTAGTCCGGCTGAGAAACCACAAAAAACCTAAGTATGGAAACAAAGATAGAGCAAAAAGAGTTTCTTTAGAAATCATGCCCCTAGTTTAGAAGAATTTGACGGTACTTTAGAAGCTACCTCTGGTTTTAACTTACTCCTGCGCCAAATCCACCAACCCGCCGCTAAAAGCGTACAATTACCAACTAGCGTCATCGCCGCTTGGAGTGTCACCAGCCATTCTAAGGAAGACGCATTATCAAAAAAGTGCCAAGTACAAGCGCACATAGCACTAATTAAGGCTGGTAGCATAGCGAACGATAGTGCAAACCAAGAGTGATTTTTTGTAGTTTCGCCATAAATCCAAATTAACCAAATAGCGCTAACCCACTCGATAACGCTAGAAATGTGAATAATCCAGGTAGGAATAGAAAGAGCGTGCATGAGCAATAATTTGAAGGTTTTTTAAGGCGTTTAATCTCGATTTTGCTCGATATCCTTACTCTTGCGTCCAATTTACCCAATCTTGAGGCTTTAAATAAGTTTCGTATAGTTCCGCTTCTGGGGTATTAGGTTCGGGCTGATAGCCGTATTCCCAACGGACGAGAGGCGGTAAAGACATCAAAATCGACTCGGTACGCCCGTTAGTTTGCAAGCCAAAAATTGTTCCTCGGTCGTACACCAAATTAAATTCTACATAACGTCCGCGACGATATAGCTGAAAATTGCGTTCTCTTTCGCCATATTCCATCCCTCTACGTTTTTCTACTATTGGCAAGTAAGCAGGCAAAAAAGCTTTCCCACAATCGCGCGCAAAACTAAATATTTCTTCCCAACTGCGCGGCGCGGGTTTGCCAATTTGCTTGTTATAAATACCTGCTGGACCTTCTGGATCGGTTCCCCGATAGAATTCCCCTTGTCCATCTTGATAGTCAAAAAATATCCCCCCAACGCCGCGAGTTTCACTGCGATGCTTTAAGTAAAAATATTCATCGCACCAACGCTTAAATACTGGGTAATATTCTGGATTATGGGTATCGGCGGCTTGCTTCATCGTTAAGTGAAAATGCTTGACATCCTCCGCAAACGGGTAGTAGGGAGTTAAATCGATTCCACCACCAAACCACCACACGGGGCCTGCTTCAAAATAACGATAATTCAGGTGAACTGTCGGCACGTAAGGATTGCGGGGATGCAATACCATCGATGTACCCGTTGCAAACCATCTATGCCCTTCTGCATCGGGACGCTGGGCTAAAATCGACGGCGGTAAATGCGTACCCCAAACTTCTGAAAAGCCTACTCCGCCTTGTTCAAATACATCGCCATCGCGCATTACCCGCGATCGCCCGCCACCACCTTCAGCGCGTTCCCAAGCGTCTTGACGAAACTTGCCTACGCCATCAATCTGTTCTAAAGCTTGACAAATCTCATCTTGCAGCCCTTGCATCAGTTGTCTAACGCGATCTTTGGCATTTTCTGGTGGTAAGGCAGTGGGTGTGGTTTGAGGAGTAGAGGCAGTAGTCATAAGATTACTAAGTTTAAAGAATAGTTAACTTTTAGACAATTTGTTAGGTTGTACTAACAAATATGCTAGTTAGTTTCGCTAAGGTTTTTTAAAGGCGAGACAAACGCTCCACCTATTTTCGCTTAAATTAGACTTGACGCGCGATCGCATCTCACTTAACTTAAATAAAATTTTCTTAACTATAATGTTGAGCAAAATGGTATACAAACAAATTGCAGCTATGTGAAAAACTAAATTAAGTCAGTACCGCAATGCCAAATTTGTATAAAAGTGCTTAGAAAGGACATTTAGGAAAATGCACAAATGTTTGTCTAAATTCATCCACCGCAAACAGCGCTGGTTTCGATGTTCTTTAGCACGAACCTATCAAGTTATTAGTTCTGCCTCTGTAGATGAACTGTGGCATACAGTAGTAGACTTGGCAGATGTTTCCTGGCATCCAGTCCTATCGCGCACCAACGTTCCTTGCGGCGTAGTACCAAAACCTGGGTTAATTTATCAAGCAGTAACGCGCTTAGGTCCAATTCCCGTACAAATTTTTGTTGAGATGGTTACACCTGGAGAATTGCTAAGCGTTCGAGTAATGGCTATTCCTGGGGTAGAAGAAAGAGTAACTTATCGAGTAGAGTCTACGGTCTGCGGTAACTGTATTTCTTACTCCGTAACCCTTAATGGTTGGTTATCGCCGTTAGTTTGGTCTTTGTCCCGTCCTTATGCCGCAAAAGTAGCCGCCGCCTTAGCCGCCGCCGCCGAAAAAGCTGCCGATGGTTTGCCTAGAGTCACCAAAAAACAAAAAAATAGTTTTGAGTTTTAAATGCAACGCATAGATTTATCCGCTTGATAAAGAAAGACTTACCTAGGCTTCGAGGGCTAAGATGCAGGAAGAAGTACAATTTTTGCTGGATGCTTTCCTCTTTTTAAAAACACCATGATTGAAACCCTTAGTTCTAGTTCTGTATTAGAAGTATTGCGCCCAGTTCAAGATCCAGAACTGCAAAAAAGCCTGGTAGAACTAAATATGATTCGCAACGTTGTTATTGACAACGGTAAAGTTAGCTTTACATTGGTACTCACAACCCCAGCTTGCCCGTTGCGGGAATTTATTGTTGAAGATTGTACTAGAGCCGTCAAAAAATTACCAGGCGTAACGGAGGTTTTGGTAGATGTAACTGCCGAAACTCCCCAACAAAAAGGCTTACCCGATCGCACGGGAATTGCTGGCGTTAAAAATATTGTGGCAATTTCTAGTGGCAAAGGTGGCGTAGGCAAAAGCACTGTAGCAGTAAATATTGCGGTGGCTTTGGCACAAACTGGGGCAAAAGTTGGCTTACTAGATGCGGATATTTACGGTCCCAATGCGCCCACTATGCTAGGACTTGCGGACGCGAAAATATTGGTGCAAAACGATGGCAAACAAGACGTACTAGAACCTGCTTTTAATCACGGCGTGAAACTTGTGTCGATGGGCTTTTTAATTGATCGCGATCAGCCTGTAGTTTGGCGCGGTCCGATGTTAAACGGTGTAATTCGCCAGTTTCTCTATCAAGTGCAGTGGGGAGAATTAGATTATCTCATTGTTGATATGCCCCCAGGCACGGGGGACGCGCAATTAACGCTAACTCAAGCGGTTCCGATGGCGGGGGCAGTAATTGTCACTACACCACAGAACGTGGCGCTACTAGACTCCCGTAAGGGTCTAAAAATGTTCGAGCAAATGAGCGTTCCGGTATTGGGAATGGTAGAAAACATGAGTTATTTCATTCCCCCCGATATGCCCGATAAGCAGTACGACATATTTGGCTCTGGCGGCGGCGAAAAAACTGCTAAAGAAATGGGCGTACCGTTACTCGGCTGCGTCCCTTTGGAAATTGCTTTGAGACAAGGTGGAGATCGCGGTATCCCGATTGTAGTCGCCGAACCTGAATCTGCGTCAGCAAAAGCCTTAACTGCGATTGCATTGAACATTGCGGGTAAAGTCTCGGTTGCGGCTTTAACATAGTCGCTTAAAAGAGGTAATAATTATTGCCTCTTTTTGCCAAATATAAGCCAAATATAAACTGTAGTAATTAATTCAATTTTTATTGCCTATAAGCGCTACTATATTAAGATTAAATTCTAGTTAAAACTTGTTAATTGCAACTGCTAACGGCTCCTGTACCTACAGCTAATTTTCTTAAACTAGATAGCGGCTTAACCGTTATTCATCAATACCTGAGTACCACCTCTGTAGTTGTGGCAGATGTGTGGATAAACGCGGGCGCAGTTCGAGAACCAGAAAACTGGTCGGGGATGGCGCACTTTCTCGAACACATGATCTTTAAAGGTACTTCCGCCATCAGTCCGGGAGAATTTGACCGCGTAATTGAAAATAAAGGCGGGATGACAAACGCCGCTACAAGTCACGATTACGCTCATTACTTTTTAACTACTGCTACGCCCTATTTAGCGGATACTTTACCTTACCTGGCTGACTTACTTTTAAACGCCGCAATTCCTGAAGATGAATTTGACAGAGAACGAGATGTAGTATTAGAAGAAATCCGCTCGTGCTATGACGATCCAGACTGGATAGGTTTTCAAGCTCTAAGCGAAAGCGTATATCAACTTCATCCTTATGGGCGTTCAGTTTTAGGGAAAGCAAACAATTTAATTCAGCATTCAGCCGCCGAAATGCGATCGTTTCACCGTACCTATTACCAGCCGGAAAATATGACGGTAGTAGTGGTGGGAGGAGTGGAACAAGATCGGGCGGTGGAACTGGTTAGTAGTAACTTTGAGCGCAAAAATAAGTTATTTATCGAACCATGCGATCGCCCAGAAGTTAAGTTAGGAGAATATTTATTAGCGGGAGTCCGCCGTCAAGAAATCAAATTGCCTAATTTAGAACAGGCGCGCTTAATGATGGCATGGATAGGACCTGGTGTAGATAAGTTTCGCCACGCCTACGGCTTAGATTTGCTTTCGGTAGTATTAGCGGGTGGCAGGTCTTGCCGTTTGGTGAAAGAATTACGAGAAGAACGGCAACTTGTACAGGGAATTAATTGCGACTTTTCCTTACAAAAGGAGTCAAGTTTATTTACAATTACAGCTTGGTTAGAGCCGCAACAATTGGAGCGGGTAGAATTTTTGATTCGCGCTTGCTTAGAAGAATTGCAAACTACACTTATTTGCCCGTCGGAACTCGATCGCTGCAAACGGTTAATGTGCAACGATTACACTTTTTATACCGAAACGCCAAGTCAAATCGCCGGACTTTACGGTTACTACAGCACGATCGCCACACCGGAACTAGCTTTACGCTACCCTCAAGAAGTGCAATCTTTTCAGAGCGAAGAATTGCAATTGTTGGCTCGTCAGTATTTATCGCCCTCTCAGTATGCGGTAACTGTACTCAAGCCTTGTTAGGGTAAAAATAATTATAAGTTAAGGATACGCGGGCGTGACCACTCAACTACAAAATCAAACTACCCAACGCACAGTTTTAAATAATGGCATAACAATACTGGTAGCCGAAAACCCCGTAGCGGATATCATTGCAGCGCGGCTATTTATCCGGGCTGGTAGTAGTTGGGAAGCGCCAACCCAAGCAGGACTTGCCCATTTATTATCTAACGTGATTACCAAGGGGACGCAAAAGCTTTCTTCTTTTGAAATAGGCGATCGCGTAGAATCATTGGGAGCAAGTTTAAGCACCGATGCGGCGGGAGATTATTTTGTCCTCAGCCTAAAAACTGTAACCGCAGATATGCCATCAATGTTAGAACTTGCGGGGCAAATATTGAGGTTTCCTAGTTTCCCCGAAATGGAGGTAGCACTAGAACGGCGTTTAACTTTACAGGGTATTCGTTCCCAGCAAGAGCAACCGTTTACCATTGCTTTTGACAAGTTGCGTCAAGCAATGTACCAAAACCACCCTTACGCCATGTCAGCATTAGGGACGCAAGAAACAGTAACTAATCTCACTAAAGAAGATTTGCATCAGTTTCATCAAACTCATTTCCGCCCCGATAACTTAGTAATTAGTCTAGCTGGTCGGGTAACTTCACAGGATGCGGTTTCAATGGTAGAAGAAATTTTTGGCGATTGGCAAATGCCCCCAAGTCCTTTACCAACGCTCAATTTTCCCCCTCTTACATCTGCGCCTTACCCAACGATGACCCCCAAGCAAACCCAACAATCTATAGTTATGCTTGGCTATCTTGCTCCCGCCGTGCGCGAGGCTGATTATACGGCGCTCAAGCTACTTTCTACTTATTTAGGTAACGGGCTTTCTAGTCGGTTATTTGTAGAACTGCGGGAGAAACGAGGATTAGCTTACGATGTTTCGGCATTTTATCCTACCAGACAAGATGTGGCTCAGTTTGTAGTTTATATGGGTACGGCTCCCGAAAATACTGCGCTCGCTCGCGCGGGATTGCAAACAGAAGTCGATTTGTTATGCAGCGCCGAACTTAGCGAGGAAGCATTGCAAACCGCCAAAAATAAGCTCCTAGGACAGTATGCTTTGGGTAAACAAACCAATGCTCAAATTGCTCAAGTGTACGGCTGGTACGAAATTATCGGCTTGGGAATCGAGTTTGATGCCAAGTTTCAACAACAAGTTGCTGAAGTGACAACGGCAGATACTCTAAGAGCCGCAAATCGTTACTTTACAAATCCCTATATATCTATAGTTGGCCCGGAAACTGCTTTAAATGATTTAGCAGCTTAGTTAACCAACTCTTAAAATTCGTCTCTTTTTGGTAACGTTGCCCATCACCCGCCGAGATAACTTTGTATCATAACCGATCGACTTTCGGCAGTAGGCGCGCATGGACGTTGTTATGCGGCGATCGCCATTATGTTTGCTCTATTTGTAAAAACCCTGGAAAGATATCTAAAGCTATCGGTGCATTATGACAAAGCAAGCAGGGATAAATTCTCATCTTCATAAAATAATTTGATCGCGTTAAAATTTCGACGCAACAAATTTTCAATTTGCAATGTCGAACAGTTGCCAAGGCGAAGCCAAATAACTTTCGGTGGATTCCCAAATACTAAGCTTAGATCGTGCATATCCGCATCTTTCGAGACAATCATCAAATTATTGTCTTTTGCATAATCCCAAACTATTGAGTCAATTGTTGCTTTCATGTCCACATCTCGAACGTGAAGCGAATTGGGGAAAAGATCGCTCAAACCATTCGGCAACTTGGGCGACAAGTTTTGATCAAAAAGTAATTTCATGCGGGTAATGGAGCAGTCATAAACCGACGCTCACGGTCAGCAGCATAAGCTATGCAGGCTTTTAAATCTTCTCGCGTCAGATCGGGAAAATCTTCAAGAATTTCTGCTTCAGTCATCTCGGAAGCCAGGTACTCAAGCACTTCATAAACCGTAATTCGCAAGCCACGCACACAAGGCTTACCACCGCGCTTATTTGGTTCGATCGTGATGTGGTTTCGGTAGTTCATGGTTAAAATTATCGTTATTAGACCTGTAGGGCAATAAGCTTAAAAAACCTTGAAATCTTTTCGTGGGTAGCCTTTTGAGAGCCTTCGATTCAATTGCTTAAAACTCAGCCGATGTATAGGTTTCAGCGATTTGTATCAGTATTTCCCAACTCAATACTACCAGCCTTCTCTGCCGACCATAGAGCGTTCTCATCAAATGAAGGCGATCGCATCTAGAATTCTCTGAGCTTGAAGTCTAGAATCATTTTGTAAGCATTTTTTTTCTGCTCCTTATGCGGTCTAACGTTCCCCTTTACCCGCCGTTAGTGACCTTTCAGACTTACTGAAGAAAATTAATAAATCAGGTGCAACGGGTTTGTTAGCCTACCAGACTAACTTGCTTTTTCTAAGGGGCGAACGGCTAAAACTTCATTAGAGCGCAGAGTCTCTACCGCAGAAATTGGTACAGCAATAGTTGTAAAGGATTCACCAATAGCATTAAAAACTTCCAACACACAGCCTTCTTCACCATCACTCGGATGAGGAACAAAATCAACCAGCATGGCAATATCTCCTGCTTTCAGTCCATGCTCTGGTAAGTCGCGAGTTAGTGCAACCTCTTGATATAGCTCTACGCTCATATTACTACTCCTAATTAGGTTTGAGGATCACAAACTGAAATTTATCATCTATCTGTCTTTGTAACCAAACTGTAACAACTGACAAATTTACCCCATTTACACCGATTAGTTCTCCTTCAACATGGTAAAAAGTGCCGTATTCATTACTTTTCTCTTGGCTCGCTTCTGTCGCCAATGCTTGTGTCTGGATGGCTAATTTTAAAACCTCTGGGTTTTCGTGAGTAAATCCAGCCTGGGCTAAGAACTGCGATTTGTCATTCGTGCTTTCAGCACCAAAAGATACTGAGTTATTTTAGCGTCGGGGATGATTAAATCTTCAGGAACCCTCACATCTAAATTCCTCGCATCAATTATCTAGTATCATCGCAAGTTTTTCTAGATGAGATCGGTACAATCTGGCTCGTCGGCTTTAACTTGCGATCGCATTTAGAATTGTCTGAGCTTGAAGTTTAGAATCATTTGTTGACATGAAGATAAAAGAGGCGATTATACAGAAATCATACTCTCACGAATTCTGCCCTAGTCTACAATTAGGCTATATAAAAGACTTTAAGAAGCTACGACGATCTCTAAAGTAGCGAAAGGAATCGGGTATTGTAAGTTGTCACGAGTCTGAAACTTGATACTTGACTTACAATAATTTCTTGTTTTGAGCTTGAAGTGATGGAATGGGTCAGTACAAAGGAACCTGCGCCTAAAACACAAGCTCACAGGACTGCTAATGCAACAACTCTAGTAGACATTTCTTTTATGCTCCTTTTGCAGTCCGACGGCTTTGAATTGAGCGGACGGACTTGCATTTTGATGCAAAACTGGTCGTGTAAGCCTCCGTTCCGCTCCAATGAGTAGTTAGCACTAATGCAGTGAAGCAATGAACCATTGAAGCTATTGTACCGTTAATGTGATGTATTTTGGCTGCTGAGTGAAGGGCGGTCGCCCCACCAACCCGGAAACAAAACCCCACAACCGCAGTCCAAAAAATGCACCACTTACACTCAGAAATATAGCCAAAAATGGGCTGACTAAAAAACTAGAAACCTCGGGCGGGTTCTAATTGCTCGGCTCACAGGCGTTCAGATCCCTAAAAAGAAAACAATGGTCGTGTGGATCGGATGTCCGGTGCAGCCAATTCATAGACAATAGCAGTACTATAATTGGACATTTCCGCATCATAGCCGAATCGCCCCAAGCCAAACTACTCTGTAACAGAAAACATAACCCTTACTGCACTGCCATAACATCGGTCGATCTTCAAAGCTTCAAGTTCCTAGGATTGAATACCTACCAGATAACAACTATCGCCTTTTTTTTCCAGCAACAATGTTGCTTTTTGCTGATTATCTTCTGACCCAATTCCTGATACAGGCACCTCAGCTTTATCACCTTCGACTACAGCCTCCCCATCAACTTTTACTGTAGAGTAGCCCTGAGAAAAAATATCCTGTATGCTCTTATTTTGCTGCGACATTGTGCAGACAGATTTAGAGAGTGCATCACTTTTCGGCAAACACAAACTTTCAAGTGACTTGTAATTCTTTATGGTGGCTGCATCAGCTATTACCTTAACCAAGGCTTCTGGACTATTCACGGCAGCAGTAGCTATTGTACACATCATGCCACTCATTAAAAAAGCTAAGGAAGTGCAGAAACAGCAATAATTTTTAGTCTAGTCAATGCTTTCATACGTAACGCAGCCAAAATTGATTCAATTAAAGTAGTTAGTTTCTAAGAGAAAAAAGAAGTCAGCGTACCAAGTAAACGCACCTTAAACCTAGAAAAACCGCTGGTGTAATATAATTCATAATTATCAGTTGAATTTTTTATTTGCTTGGTCAAAAAGAAGTATGACCGCAAGCTTACCCATACTCTAGCTGTAACTACAGCAGCTAACCATAGCCCTATAATTAGTGCAGGCAAAACAAAAAAAATATACTGGTACATATGCATTTCAAGCTAATCAGGAATAAAATTGATGCAATCATAACATTAAAAATCTAGCAAAAGTGTCAGAGGGAGGATGACCTGAAGGGGGCATCCCACTCTGAAACATCTGGGTTATTTGTCACAAATTTAATTATTCTTACGATACAGACAAGCTGATGAGGTAGGTGCGAGACGGTCTAACTACTTAGTTATACTGGAACTTTCCATATAATATTTTAACAAAATAATATTTTAACAAATCACAGTTTATAAGCATCATAGTCAGTTTTGCATATAGTATGCAGAAATTTTCTATATAACATCCATATTTGGAGATTAACCAAAAGTTTTCCGTATATCCACCCTGTAAGAGATATTATACGGAAAACTACTTATATCCCTTGATATCCTGCCAACATGGAGATAATTTCGGCGGCAGTTAAGCCACGATCGCCAATAACACAAGTTAATGTTGCAATATCACCAATATATCCTCAGTTTGAATGAAGTCTTGGAGTGCTTGAAAGGAGTTACTCACCAGTTAATCTCCTCCTTTTCCCCCGCAGGCGATCGCCCAGAAACGATTATAAAGCCCACCGAATCAAGTTTGAGGCGGGGGCGGTTTATTCCTTGCAGTAAGGCTTGACTAATCGTGCTTTCGGTTGAAAGTTCCTCAGCTAATAAAGAAGAATTAGTATTTGCTTCAGATAAGCGGTGGAGGCGCAATTGAAGTTGGTTGATGCGGTTATCTAGTTTTGAAGCCGCAGTTTTGGCGCAATGCTCGCATAGTTCAATGAAACTTGGGCGATCGCGTAACAATTTTTCTGAAGTTTTCCGCGCTAGGTTACAGAAGTTAGACCATTTACCCGGATCTATAAATTCATCCAGAATTGACAAGCGGTTTTTAGCTAAGTTGTAGTCGCGGTAATCGTTGCCTTTGCCATAATAAGGACGTTGGAGAATATTTATTATTCCCAGATCCTCCACAATATTCATGCGAGCATCTACAAAAATAGTCTCTAATTTGGGTGGAAACAACGCATCTGCTCGTCGTCTGAGTGTTTTAATCTCTAATTTATTAAGAGCGGCATCTTTAGCAAAACTTAGATCGGCTTCCACCGTATAATCGAAGCGAAACCCCAGCCATTCCATGCCTTCGCCAGCGTCCCAAGCTTTATCGTGTCGCCACATCGCAAAGGCTTGTCCGCGATCGTCCCAATACATATAAGAAGCTAATGCTTCCATTAGTCCTTCACCAATACGGTATAGCTCGATCCCTGAATGTTTGTTTGCTAACCTGCGATCGTAAGTTCCAGGTTTTCGAGCATGAGCAGAAAAGCGATCAATTAATTCGTTAGCGGGAACTAGAGTGCGATCGCTTGGCTTGTATTCACAAACTCCTGCTAAATCGGGATTATCGACTTTGAGAAAATGTAAGGCACTACAAAGCCAGCTTTCTGTAGCTTTTTGCAATTTTTGATGGTGATCGTCGTAGGTTTCTAATTCTTGAAAATATGAAAGCGCATTCTCATCGGCAGCATCAATATCATCTAAAACATTTTGTTCGCTAATTTGTACTTGTTCTATTTCAATTTCTGTTTGAATTTGGGGAATTGCTTCTATTAGTCCCGTAGCTCCAGAATTAAACAAGATATTTTCTAATTTTGGTAACTTTTCATCAACATAAAATTGTAAGCTGGCAATCGATTGAGTAAATATCCCCAATCCTGTTTTTAGCAACTCATACCAAGCCTGATGAGGACTATCGGGCAAATCTACCCCTGCTAGTAACCAAGAATTGATTGCTACTTTGCCGCCAATACGGTCAATTCTTCCCAATCTTTGTTCTAGGCGATTCGGCGACCAAGGTAAGTCAAAATGAATTAATCCGTCAGCAAATTGTAAGTTGCGTCCTTCTTCTCCAGAAAAATCGCTAACTAGGATAAAACAACTAGGATCGCTTTTAAATCGGTTGATATTATGTTCAGTTTGTTCTCTTGATGCGCCAAATTGATGAACTGCGATCGCATTTTCACCAAAAGTCTGCACCAAATAGTGCTTAAGTTCCGCACAAGTCTGCACAAAGCTTGTAAATACAATTATTTTCGGTAAAACTTCGCTATTTATTGGTCTATCGAGTCTTTTTTGAACTTCCTCCAATAACTTAGTAATATTTCCTTTGTAAGACTGGAGTTTGAGAACTTCCGCAAGGTGGTAAAGCAAGACAGTTTGCAATAATTTCAGGCGATCGCCGTCTTCTGATGGTTGTTGCAACTTGTTGAGTAGAGCTTGCAAAATCTCCGCTTCTCCTGAAAACTTAGGAGTCTCAACTAAGAGGCGCACATCTTCCGTACCAAACTCTTTAACTAAATCTGCATTAGATACGCTATTTAAACGAGCCGTAACCACTGCTTTTAAAACCCCCAACCAAGTCCCGGCGGCGCGAAACAATAGTAAGAAAACACGACTATATTGTTCGCTTGGCGCAACAGTTCGCCATTCTTCTAGTAGTTCGTGAATTTGATAGGTGCGATCGTCTAAGTCATATTCCGTTTTAGGTATGGCATTGCGGTCAAAAATTACATCTTCAACAGTAGCGCGGCGGTTACGCAGCATCCGGCGGTGTAGCCGATAGGTATCGCTAATATGGTTGCGAATTACCTGCACTATTTTATCTAGCTCACTAGCAGATGCTTTTTGCTCTAAGCTTTGCTGCAACTGGCGAAGAAGATTTAGTAAATAGGTATCATCAGGAAAAAGACTTTGCAACTTGCCGAGATTTTTGGTTAAAACAAATGGTTTTGCACCCGCTTTAAAAGCAAGCAGCACTCTACCAATTTCCTGACGCTTAAGCACTTTGGCTTGAAAGCCTGCTAAATCGTCAAGCTTATAAGTCGTAGGATCGAGCAGATGCAGCATTGCTAAAAAATTTTGCTCGTGGTTTAAAACAGGGGTTGCAGATAATAGCAGCAGGCGATCGCACTTATGAGCAAGTTGTTTACAAACATCGAAACACTCTTGCTGCTCATAATTAGAAGAATTAGCCATCGCTGCAATGTGGTGTGCTTCATCCAAAATCAGAAAGCCAATATCTTTACGTTTAATTTGATCCCAATCTTCTACCGCAATTATCTGTACTCGTTTGGAAAAGTTGGAGAGATAAAACTTACTTTCTAATTCTTGCTGCCACTGGGCTAGAAGATATTGCGGAACTACGATTAGCGCTTGTTTGCGAGGCTCGTCAAGCAGGTATTGCCGCAAAATAGCTCCCGCTTCAATCGTCTTTCCAAGTCCCACTTCGTCCGCTAATAGGTAGCGCCCAATGGGGTCTTCAAGTACGCGCCGGACTACTTCTACTTGATGGGGATAAAGGGCGATATTTGCCGAAATAAGTCCTGTCATCCCACGACTAACAGCACGTTGTTGCAGGAGACATTGAACGAAACGCGATCTCTTGCTATGAAAGTAAGGCGTTTCGTGACCCTTCATCGCTAATATTTCGATTGGATCTGCAATCGGGCGATCGCAACGCACGTAAATTTCTTGCTCTGTCGCTAATATGGTTTGGCGATCGGGCAAATCGATTTGATACTCATAGTTATCCCCTGCGTAAACTCTGCCAATCGTCCAGGTTTCTTTGTCTTCCAAATAGAGGTAGCACCGTGTTTGCTTTTGGAGCCTAACTCTAGCGAGCGAATCTATAGGTGAGGTTTTGCTTCTGCGTTGCCCTACGGAGTAAAAATACTCAACAACAGCACTATTAGGAGCTATTTCAATAACTTTTCCAATTCCTAGCGATAGGTTGCGCGATCGCACCAAACAACCAAGCTCGATAGCATTACTCATATAACGGGCTGTTAATTAATATTTTCTCTATCTATAAGGTTCCCTCAATAAATAAAAAACTACCAACTTGGCTTATTTCTCTGGGCTGAGATTAAAGATATAAATTTTAAAAATTTGGCGATCGCAATCAGTCCTTAGATAGACGATCGAATCCCATCTGTAGATAGAGCCGTTTAGGCATCGCAAAAGCTATGCTAATAACAACTAAAGCTCAAGTAGCAAATAAGACACAAAAATACGAAGCAAGTATTTTTACAAACTGCTAATAATCCGTCAATTTTAACCACCAAGGAAGTTTTATAAACATGGCTAACCTAAACGATCCTCAAAATCACGGTCGTGAAGTACGTAAAGAAACATACAGCGATGCTGATGGTCACACTAACGTCACCAAAACTACTGATACTGTAAATGGCGCTAATACCTATAACAATGGTGATGCGTTAGTTGCCCGCGATAATGAAAATGCTGGACGCGGTTTATTAATTGGTATTTTGTTGGCATCCTTGGCAGCTTTAACGGCTGGTGCGGTATGGTTTGCAAACCAAAGCAATGATGTTAATCCCGTGACTCCGGTAGTAGTTCCTGTTCCCAATAGAGCCGATCCTAGCCCCGTTCCTGAAACTAAAACAGAAACTACAATTATCGAAAAAACTAGAGATGTCTTAGTTCCTGTTCCTCAGCAACAGACTTCTCCCGCACCTCAACCATCTGCTGCTGCTCCAGAGCAGAACGTGAATATTACCGTTCCTCCAGTTACACCCCCATCCCCAGCCGCAGAACAAGCCCCCGCAGCTGAAACTGCACCACCCAAGAGCGATACCTCTAGTAGTCCAGATATGCAAAGTACGACTCCAGCCGAAAATAGTGCTGATAGTACAACTCCATCCGAAAATAGTACCGATGCTCCGGCTACAAATGGCTCTAACTAAAGCTTAATAATAAGTTAAATAGTTGTTGAAGTCCTCTCTAAATTTAGAGGGGACTTTTGAATTAAGAACTTTGATCAAAAATTGCAAAAACCGCCGAATTGCTACTTAATTTTTCAATAGTAGGAGCTACGACGGGTTAATAGTTTGCCCCTAAATCAGCGTAATAATCGTAACTTCTGGCGGACAAAACAAACGTCCTGGTAAATAAGTTCCCAATCCTCGATTTACGTACAGTTGATTGGTTCCGACTTGGTGATAGCCTTGCGCCCATTCCCAATGACGGACTACTTTAGCACAATCTTTTTGCATAAATGGTATTCGACGACGCGCAGACTTAGAAAGCTTGCGCCGAAAGTTTTTGTATAGAGTCACCGCCGGACCAATACCAGGAAGCATAATTTGACCTCCGTGAGTATGACCGGATAATTGCAAATCTACGCGCCATTTTTTCAATAATTTTGCCGTATCGGGGTTGTGCGATAAAACAATCCGGGGTGTATCAGCGTCTAATCGGCTCATGACTGGCTTGATGTCAAACTCTTTCGACCAATAATCAGCCAATCCCACAATCGGTAATCGTTGCCCTAGGGGGTAAGCAATTTGATTCCACAGCACATGAATACCAACGCTAGTTAGCGCCTGAGTAATTTCGGCTTTAGAGTTGCGGTGATAGAGATCGTGATTACCTAGTACCGCATATATACCAGAACGGCTTTGCAGATGTTTGAGCCGCAGTACCAATTGATGAATAGGCGCGGGATCGTCTGTTACATAGTCGCCAGTCAAGACAATTAAATCGGGTTCGGCTTCATTAGCAACCGAAATTGCTTGATTCAACATTTTTTCCGACAGCCGCAAACCGTCATAGTGCAAATCTGACAGTTGTACTAGCTTCGTACCTTGCAATGACATAGGCAGATTTGCGATCGCCACGGTCAATTTTTCGCTGCTCAACGCTCCTGATAATATCCGGTGCATAAAGGCTAACTTTACTCCTCTACCGTAGCGATTCTAGCTTACCAAAACTTAGCCAAATGCTCGTAGTAACTGAAACACCTTTGTTAATAATTTTTGGAGTCTGGGGCTTTTTTCATAGTTTTGCTGAGTGAGGGCAAAGGCTGCGTTGCTATTTAACTCTGCCAATGTAGGGTAAATGTGAATGCCGCTCAGGGCGGATATTTTTAGGTTATGGGACATAGCTAAAACAATTTCATGTATCAATTCCCCCGCCGACTCTCCAACCAAGTGAGCGCCCAGAATTTGACCGTTGCGCCGGACAATAATCTTGGCAAATCCTATAGTTGCAGCTTCAGCCTGAGCGCGGTCTACATCAGCATATTCTTGTTTAACTACTTGCACGTCATCCCCGTAGCGTGATCGCGCTTGTTGCTCCGTCAATCCCACCCGCGCCAGTTCTGGGTCGGTAAATGTTGCCCAGGGAATTACGCGGTAGTCAGCCTTAATTAAGGGTAAAAACAGGGCATTTTTTAAGACAATATTAGCTTCGTAACTAGCGACATGAGTAAATTGGTAGCCACCAGTAACATCACCACAAGCATAAATGCGGGGGTTAGTAGTTTGAAGGAGGGCATTGACGCGGATACCTTTTTCACTGCCAGAACTGCTATGACCAGACTCACCCTTTTGTCGCATCTTTACCCCTGCCGCCGACAAATTTAGCGATTCAACATTAGGTTGTCTTCCCGTCGCCACTAATATTTGCTCTACTTCTGCTATTTTTTCTCCTGCTGCCCACAGCACCTTCTTACCATTAATAACTTCTACTCGTTCGACTCGCGTTTTAGTAAGGACGCGGATATTTTCGGTCGCAAATTGATTCGCAACTACTTGAGCAACTTCGGGGTCTTCTTTGGATAAAAGTCCACTTTTTCCGGCAACAATAGTAACTTCCGAACCTAGTCTAGAAAAAGCTTGCCCCAATTCGCAACCGATAGGCCCGCCGCCAATGATAGCTAGGGTTTCTGGACGCTCAGTAATCGAAAAAACTTCCTCATTGGTAATATATCCTACTTCCTCAAGCCCAGCAACAGAGGGAATAGCAGGTCTTGAGCCTGTAGAAATTACAAAGGCTCTAGCTTTAATACTTCTGCCATTAATTTTAAAAGTATGACGATCTATAAATTCCCCGTCGCCAAAAATCACCTCTGCGCCCAAATCTTCAAAGCGTTTGGGAGAATCGTGGGGTTCAATATTTGAAATAACATTTTGGACGTGAGCGATCGCTTTACTAAAATCAATAGATATATTTTCGCTATAAATGCCGAACTTTCCGGCGTTTTTTACTTGATAAGCCAAACGAGAAGCATGAATCAAAGATTTACTTGGAACGCAACCGTACCACAAGCAATCGCCGCCCAAACGATCCTTTTCAATTAGCGCTACCTTAGCATTGAGCGCGGCGGCGACCCCTGCAACCACCAAGCCACCAGAACCGCCACCAATAACTACCAAATCGTATTCAACCGCCATAATTATCACCACCTAGCACTATCTCTATTCCTAGCTTATTAGCCGTGGGATTGGATGAAACTACTGCCTAGGGTCGGAACTCTTCCCAAGTATTAGTCTTACCTTAAGGTTTATTTATTGTTCATTTAAAGAGCTTGCGGTAATTTTGTCGGTTAAAGCCTTAGTTAGTGATTTATGCAAAGCAATAGACCGAATCGGAACTCTCCTCAAAGAAATACTCCGATCTTGAATGACAATATTTCTCGGCTGCTAAGGAGTGGAGATTTTGTCCCTAAAGAATTTGAAGGTAGCGATCGCTTTTTAGACATAATTTCCTGGAACATCAAGTTTTTCAACGACAGAGATCCCAAACGCGTTGAAAATATCCGTATCATTATGCAGGAGTTAAATGCTGATATTTTTGTGCTACAAGAGATTGAAGATGGCGCTCTTGATGTCATTGCAGATATGCTGACGACCTCCGGCGCTGGACTGTATAAGACTGCTTACGGAACAACAGGCGGCGATCAAAGAGTTGCCTTTGTGTACGATATGGAGTGGGTGAAAGCCTCCACAGATATAGAAGAACTTTTTGCTACCGAGGACTTAATGGTGCAAGTTGGCGATACAGAAAAAGTAGTATTTCCAAGATTACCGCTATCTGCAACTTTTACCGCCTACAAAGAAGAAGAACCTTTTGATTTCAACTTGGTAGGAGTACATCTAAAGTCTCAACGTGGTGGCGGTCAAGAACAACGCGCCGCCGCCGCCAATCGTTTGGCTAATTGGATACAAGACGAGGCTACAGACGAAGATGTAATCATTGCTGGAGATTGGAACGCTCCCCCCGAAAGACCCGAATGGGAACCATTGCGGCAAATGGAAGCCGAGGGAGAGCTTAAGTTTATTAGCTTTAATAAAAGCGGGGAAACTGTAGAACCAAGCTACTTATCGGTAGGTAACAGGCGATCGCGTTTAGACTTGATTGTGGTTTCTTCTAGCGTTCCCCAAGCCGATATTCAACAAACAGCTAGGGTAGTAGATTGGAATGTTTTACTAGAAAAAGGTAGTTCGGCGCAAACAAAAGCAACATTAGAAAGTTTAATTGAAAATATTAGCGATCACCTGCCCGTATTAGCTCGGTTCTA
The DNA here is from genome assembly GCF_057473825.1 of Aliterella sp. E5.1. NCBI lineage: Bacteria > Bacillati > Cyanobacteriota > Cyanophyceae > Chroococcidiopsidales > Aliterellaceae > Aliterella > Aliterella sp. E5.1. The sequence continues at coordinate 57,714 of NZ_JBYCCV010000004.1, read as the reverse complement.
TTTTAGCGATACAGATTGAAGATTTTGGAATTGCGATCGCCTTCTATCAATAATCTTAATTTTCACCCACAGCCAAGAAAAACCTTGCCTGGTAATGTCATGAGCTAAGAATAACAAAATTTTTTCTTCTTAAGGAAGCGTTAGGCTATATTCAGCAAAGCTATCCATATTTCATCATGCCATCTTTAAGGAGGATGTAGCTAATGCAACTTGCGCCAGCAGAAGAAAAGATGTGGGAAAAATCAGCCTCAAAAAGTCGCCTTAGTCGAATGACTGATGCTCAAATTAACACTAAGTACGAGAGCGGAGAACAAAGAATACTCACTGAAATGAACCGCGAAAAGCTGCCAAGCTTTGTGGAAGCCTTAAATAAGCCTGGTTACATGGATGTGCAACCTTTTTATCAGAGAAGACCGCGTTGGGATGCAAAGATGCAGTCACGACTCATAGAGTCTTTTCTAGTTAACATTCCTGTACCTTCAGTTATTCTCTATGAAAAAGATTATAATTCCTATGAAGTAATGGACGGACAACAAAGAATTACAGCTATTCGTGATTTTTATGAAAATAAATTAAAACTAACTGGGCTAGAACTTTGGCCAGAACTTAATGGATATACTTACAATACACTTCCTACAAAAATTAAGTCAGGTATTGACCGCCGTTCAATATCAACTATAGTGCTAATTACAGAATCAACATCCGATCCTGAAGAAGCGTTTTTCTTAAAATAGATTGCTTTTGAACGTCTTAATACTGGCGGGGTAAAACTAAGTCCGCAAGAGGTAAGAAACTGTGTGTATTACGGTAAGTTTAGCAAAATATTACCTGAGTTAGCAGGCAATATTATATTCGCCGAGGCTTGGGGAATTCCAATAAGCGATCATGAACAACTCATGAACAATAACTTATATAAAAAGATGGAAGATGCTGAATTAGTCCTTCGCTTCTTCGCATTACGCCATGTAGATGATTTTCGTAAAGGAATGGAAGGATTTTTTAATCTATACATGATGAATAGCTTAGAATTTTCTGATGAAGATATCGAAATTCTTAAAGATATTTTTATTAAAACTATAAACTTAGCTCACCAAATTTATAAAGAAAATTTATTCAAACCTTTTAATCCAGAGGCTACCACTTGGGAGAAAAACGCTTACAAAGCATATTACGATGCTGTTATGGTTGGATTTAGCAGGCATTTAGCGGATGCAGAGGTTTTAGTTAAGCGTAGGTCAAGAATAATTGAAGAAACAAAGAAGCTTTTTAGAACAGACAAATCAAAGCTTTTTACAGGTGCTGGGAGAACTAAAGCTGATATCCAAGAGCGAATAAAATTGTTTGACGATATGCTGTCCCAAGCTATCGCAGAGTAGACAACGATGTTTCAAAAGCTGTTGGGAACAGTTAAAGTAAATATTTCTACTACCCGTTCTATTATTAAGACTAACGAAAGCCTAAGAAAAATCGCATTTGAAACAAGAGTCATTACTAAACGCAAAAATAAAGAATGTGAAAAACTATTTAACGCACTAATGCACGACCTTCCTAAAGCAAGGGAATGGCGAGTTTACGACCACTGTGCTGTAGTAACCCAGTTATATGCTATCTATGAACGCTTTGTTGAGGATTTAATTACCTACTGGCTAGGAAATTTGCCAGCTTTGTTTCCTTGTTATTCAGATTTAGAAGAAAGAATCCGTAATAATCACAAGACTGGAGTAGGGCGTTTACTCATTGACTTGAAGAAAACTAGGTATAACCACCTTTCTAACGAGGAAGTTATACGCGGTTTTTTTTATGGAGTTACTGGAAAAGAGCATTATGAGTTATTGGCAGATGCGTTTCTCTTCCACGAACAAAACTTGCGTAAGGAAATTTTAGAGAAATTGTTAGCTGATGCAGGTATAAATAATGCATGGAGTTGGGTAGACAAACATAGATCGGTAAAAAACTTTGTAGAGGAGATTCGCGGAAATCAAAATACTGCGGAAGGAGAACTCAGCGAACTAATTAGCTATCGCAACGATGCAGCACATGATGGAGCATCTATAGACGACTTTCTAGGTTCCAATGCACTGCTGGAATTGTGCGACTTTGTAGAAAGTTTATGTCAAGCGCTTGCTGAGTTAGTTACTTTTCAGCTTATTGAATGCAAAGAATCAGTAGGTCAAATAAGATCAATTGGAGAACTTACAGAATGGTTTAAAAGGAACAAAGCTGGGGTAGCGAAGATTGATGATATAAGCACCTTATTAGTTGGCAATAGCCTATATTTAGTTGGAGAGGATAGTTCTTGCTGTCAGTTAGCTAATATTGAAAGCATTCAGATAAATAACGTTTCAGTTGCTGAAGTGCAAACAACTATTGGCATGGAACTAGGCTTGAAGTTTGATATAAATGCGAGAAAAGGTCTACGCTTGTATATCCTTGAGTAAATAATTTTTAGTATAAAAGCATACCTAACTGAGTCAAAGTGCGAGCGCTCTTTACTCCACACAAAAACCATTGTTGAAATTTTTGTGCCACACTTGGGCAGTATAAATAAAACTACCAAGTAAAACACAATGGACAGCAATCTTACAACTACTTTAGGTCTAGTTGCTGGCGTACTGACTACAATCGCTTATTTACCCCAACTAATCAAAACCTGGCAGTCAAAATCCGCCGATGACTTGTCTTGGAGTATGTTAATTATTCTGTGTGCTGGGATTATTTTGTGGCTGGTGTACGGCTTCTCTGTCCGCGATATCCCCATTGTGGCGGCAAATATTGTAACTTTTGTACTTGCCTCGATAATTTTAGTTTTAAAGATTCGCTACAAGCAAGAGGCGTAATACTAACTGATTAGAAGATTTTATATTAGTTGGGATACCATTAGTCCCAGGGATACTACACCTAATAGGCTCATCAACCCCGCAGGCATAAATTTACGAGTTTTAACAAGTCGGATTGCAAACACAATTACTAGCACTGACGTTATTACCGTTGCCAAAATTAGCCCCGCCTCTTGTCCTTGTAACTGCATAACTCCGGCTATTATTAGCAATAAGCCGCTTACAATGCCGGAAATGAGAGAGGCTTTGCTTTGCGCTTGCACGTAACCAATGATGCCCCCGACAAGTGCTAGGATACCGTAGGCGATCGCAGTAATAATACCTATCATTATTTTGCTGTTTAACTATCTCTTTTATCTAACTACAAATACTTGTTTACATAGTTGCGATCGCTTTCTAGTTAATAAAACTATTTATACGCTATTGAGTAGTTAACTTCTAAGGACATCGCTGTTACGATAGCCTAAAATCAACCTACCTATGGATTTATCAATTCAATTACTGCGCCGTTGCTGCGCGTCTTTACTGCTATATCAATCTGTTTTAAATAATCCTGTCGGTAAGTCGTTTATCGATTTGTTGCAAGCATTGCAGCAAATCGAACTAATGCAAGCTATGCGTCACGGCGAAATCGATGAAATTGCTTGCATTGAAGCTTATGCTACATGGTTTAAGGCGACTGCTCAAACTAACCAAAGTTGGCAAGATTTTTTAATTACTCAAATTCTACTGGATAATAATCCTTTCTCTAAACAAGTACAACAAACCGATTTAGCTAATTTATCACCAGCCTTAATCGCCGCTACTAGGCATGATTTGCAATCAATGCAGATACTCTATCAGTGTAGTGGAGACTTGCTCTGCGAGTGGGTGCGATCGGCTACTAATGTTGCTCCGGTTGCTTGGTACTATGAAACAGCAGAAACAACGCCGATGCAAACCAAGTTACAACAGTTAGATAATTGGGCTGATGGTTTGGAAGATTTAGCCGCCTACTATCAGCAATATGGTACGGGTTTATTTGCTCAATTCCAAGCTTTACGCTGGCAATCGGAGCAACTTGTGGGTATAAATACACCCGATCCCGTGCAAGTAGAGCAACTTGCGGGTTACGAGTACCAGCGCGACGCTTTGTTTAAAAATACAGAGTTTTTACTTGCAGGTTATCCAGCTTTGCACGTATTACTCTACGGTAGTCGCGGTACAGGCAAATCATCCTTAGTCAAAGGATTGCTGCATAAATATCAAAGTCGCCAACTGCGGATAATTGAAGTTGCAAAATCTGACTTGCAAGCATTACCAACAATTTTGGAACAGTTGCGCGGCGCAGTGCAGAAGTTCATTATCTTTGTAGACGATTTATCATTTGAGGAAGATGATGATGCTTTTAAGGCTCTAAAAGTGGTGCTGGAGGGCAATTTAACTGCCCGTCCCCAAAATGTAGTTGTCTATGCTACCTCTAATCGGCGACACTTAATTAGAGAGTTTTTTGACGATCGCCCAACTCCCAGTAATAGCGATGAAGTCCATGCTTGGGATACAGTGCAGGAAAAACTATCTTTTAGCGATCGCTTTGGTTTAACTCTAACTTTTGAAAGCGCCGATCAAAAAACCTACTTAAAAATTGTTCATCATTTAGCCGCCCAAGCTAACATTACTCTAAGTTTTGAAGACTTGGAATATCAGGCTTTGCAGTGGGCAACTCGTCATAATGGGCGTTCGGGAAGAACTGCAAGGCAGTTTATTGACTTTGTGCAAGCAGATTTGGCAACTAGGTAGAACAATTCGCCTAAAAACAACTCGATAATGCTTATAATTGCGGCAACTATTGTTTTGGCACACGCACCTAGTAGTAAAATACTTTATCCCGCGCCTCGCCTGTATTTTCTTTACTATTATCAGTCATGGTAAAAAATCGGTTGCTTCTGGGTTCGGTTGTCTTTAGTGTCAGCTTAGTTCTAAGCTTAATTGTCAGTAGAGATATAGGAACGGCTTTAAAAACAGGTTTAATTACTATACCTGCTACATTTTTTGGTATACGTACTGTAAATCTCAAACAGCGCGATCGGCAAAAGCTAATTTTGAACGATTTACAAGCAGAGATTTACCAGTTAGAAAAGTGGCAGTTACAGTTAAATCAATCTTTGCTGGCGGCTTCCGAGCAAAAGCAACAAACCGAAACCAACGTTAATTTTCTGCAAGTACAACTGCGTCAACTATCGGAACGTACTACTGAGCAACGCAACTACCAGCAACAAATTACTCAAGAGGTGGATTTATTAGTCCAACAAAAAAGCAATCTAGAAACTACCTTCCAAGAATTACAGGCACAAGTTCAAAGCAAAGAACAACGTAAGGGTGAATTAGATCAGTCAGTGCGATCGCTAAAAAAATTAAAGCACGAAGCAGAAGCAGAATTTTACTTGTTTGAAACGCAGTTACAGGACTTGCGTAATCAAGTTACTTCCTTACATATCCAAAAACAAGATCTAGAAGATGGTGTAACTCTGCTCAATCGCCTCAAACCACAGCTAGAGGAAAAATCTCACCAGTTACAAACAGAGATTCAGCAGTTGGAAAAACAACAAGCAGAATTGAGTGAATCTTTAAGTGCAATATTCGAGCAGAAAAATACTAACCAAATTCATCTTAGTTTACTCCATCAAGAATTATTAGAATACCGAGCTAAAAATGATAAAATAAAGCAAGAACTAACTCAACTTATCGAGCAAAAACAGCATTTAGCATCCGAAAAACCTATAGACAAAGTTCCGGAAGAATGGCAAAACTTTATTTCTCATATTAGTCAATCAGAATTGCAAGTAATTGAAGCAATTATGCAGCAAAACGATCCTAGCACAACAATCAAAAAAATTGCCGAGGATAATATTACTATGCCAGAACTGTTAATTGATTCTATAAATGAATGTGCTTTAGATACTATAGGAGATTTGTTAATTGAACCGGGGAGCGATTCTATCCCTTTAGGAATTATGGAAGAATATTCAATTCAGTTAAACAAAATACTTAGCTTAAATAAAACTATATAAATGTCTAGGATTAAAATACCCAAAAGAGTTACTACAGCTTTAATCAATTCTTTAGGTGCGGGAGTAGTACCAAGAGTTGGCTTAGAGCATATTGCAGTAGGTAGAGAAAAAGAGGTTACAGCACTATTACAAGATTTAGATAATATTGGTGAAGGCGGCGGTGCATTTCGATTTATTGTCGGACGCTACGGCGCAGGTAAAAGTTTTATTTTGCAACTAATTCGTAACCATGCAATGGAACGCGGATTTGTAGTGGCGGATGCAGACTTATCGCCAGAGCGCCGTTTGGTGGGATCAAGCGGTCATGGAGTTGCAACTTATCGAGAATTGATGCAAAATCTTTCAACTAAAATTCGTCCTGATGGTAGTGCTTTAACACCAATACTAGAAGGCTGGATTAATGGCATTCAAAATCAAGTTGCTCAAGCAACAGGAATGCGTCCAAATGATGAAGGTTTTGACGATAAAGTAGAGGCAAAGATACTAGAAGCAATCAAAGAAACAGAAGGTTTGGTACATGGTTTTGCCTTTGCTACAGTAATTACTACTTATTGGCGCGGCTATCGTTTGGATGACAATGCTAAAAAAACTGCGGCTTTGCGCTGGCTAAAAGCAGATTTTGCCAACAAAATTGAAGCAAAATCAGCATTAGGAGTCAGAGATATTATTGAAGATGATAGCTGGTATGATTACATCAAAATATTAGCTAAGTTTGTTGCGGATATTGGTTACAGAGGCTTAATAATTTTATTAGATGAAGCCGTACATTTGTACAAAATAAGCCACAGCATATCGCGGCAAAATAATTATGATAAGTTGCTGGCAATATTTAATGACACAATGCAAGGTAAAGCCGAACATTTAGGTATTTATATCGGCGGAACTCCTAACTTTTTGGAAGATTCAAAGCGAGGACTTTTTAACGATTTAGCCTGGAAAAGACGGACAACAAAAAGCCGTTTTACTAAAGGCTTTCAAGACACTTCTAGTCCAGTTTTTCAGTTGGAAGCTTTAACAGAATCAGAAATATTATTGCTTTTTCAGCGGTTATCTGAAGTTCATGCCGTTCATTACAGCACAGAAAAGACGCTAACAAATGATGAATTGAAAATGTTTATGCAAGAAGTTATTAATCGTTTAGGTGCAAATGCTTTACTAACTCCCGGCGAAATAGTCCGCGATTTTGTGAGCGTTTTGAATATTTTGCAGCAAAATCAAGATTTGACTATAACTAAATTACTAAATAATTCTGGTTTCTCCCTTACTACTAATAGTAAAAGTACCAGTATAGATGATAGCGAATTTGCTGAATTTACATTATGAGCGATTCCACTTTTTCTAGACTTGCGCCGTTTATTCAAGAATATATTTACGCGCACAATTGGACAGAATTACGTCCAGTCCAAATAGAAGCTTGTAGCGCAATTTTTGATACAGATGCTCATTTACTACTGGCGGCGGGTACGGCTTCAGGAAAAACTGAAGCGGCTTTTTTACCAGTTTTGACTTTAATGCAGCAAAACCCAGTAAATACGATTGGGGTATTATATATTAGTCCAATAAAAGCATTAATTAACGATCAGTTTGCGCGGTTAAATGACTTACTAAAAGAAGCAGATATTCCGGTTTGTCATTGGCACGGCGATGTTGCACTTAGCCACAAACAAATGCTATTAAAAGATCCTAGAGGCGTATTGCAAATTACCCCAGAATCTTTAGAAAGCTTGTTAATAAATAAACACAGTCAACTAAATCGTTTGTTTGGCGAATTAAAATTTATTATTATTGATGAAGTTCATGCTTTTATGGGTTCCGAGCGTGGCTGTCAAATCATTTGTCAACTAGCACGACTATCTAAATTTATTTCTACTCCACCGCGTCGGATTGGCTTATCGGCAACTTTAGGCGATTATACTTCTGCCGCCGAGTGGTTGCAAGCTGGAACAAGTAGAGAAGTTATTACCTCTGATATTCAAGGCGGACAACGAAAGCTACACTTAGCGATAGAGCATTTTTATACGCCAGATAAAGAGGAAGAATCTCTTGCAAATCCCTATTATCAATACATTTTTGAGCGTACGAAGTCTCGCAACTGTCTAATATTTGCTAACAACCGCGCCCAAACGGAATCGGTTGTTTCTAATTTGCGCCAAATAGCCTCAAGCGTAGGGTTTCCAGACATTTATCACGTTCATCATGGGAGTATTTCGGCGAAACTGCGCCAGGATGCGGAATCGGCAATGCGCGATCGCACATCTTCTGCGGTTACGGCGGCAACTGTTACTCTAGAATTGGGCATAGATATCGGTCAATTAGAGCGCGTCATGCAACTAGAATCTCCTATCTCCGTATCGAGCTTTTTGCAGAGGTTAGGACGTTCGGGAAGGCGGGGAGAACCATCAGAGATGGGGTTTGTCTGCACGGAAAAAGAGCCTTCGGGAGAAGAAGCGCTACCCTATCAAATTCCTTGGCAATTATTGCAGGCGATCGCAATTATTCAACTTTACCTCGAAGAACGGTGGATTGAACCCATCCGTCCGTTACAGTATCCGATGAGTTTGCTGTACCACCAAACTATGAGTATTTTAGCGGCAATGGGGGAGCTTTCCCCGGCGGCGTTAGCTGGACAAGTTTTGAAATTACCAACTTTTCAAGCTATTTCTACGGATGATTTTCGCCAATTACTGAATCATTTACTAGAAATAGACCATCTTCAAAAGACAGAAAAAGGTAATTTAATTATTGGCATAAAAGGAGAAAAAATTGTTAACTCCTTCCAATTCTACGCAGTGTTTGCTGACAACAAAGAGTACAAAGTTAGAGATGAATCGATGGAAATTGGTAGTATCATTATGCCACCTCCAGGAAATAGATTTACTCTAGCAGGTAGAACTTGGGAAATATTCGATATTGAACCAAAAGCAAACACTATTTGGGTAAAACCTGTTGAAGGAATAGCGAATATTGCTTGGCGCGGTGGTAGCAGCAATATTCACACTAAAGTTTTGCAAAAAATGCAGCAAGTTTTAGCAGAAAATACAGAATATAGTTACTTGCAATCTGGCGCTAAGCAAAGATTGAAAACTGCGCGTCAGTTAGCGACAGCTACGGAGTTAGATAAGTTCAACATCTTACCAATAAAAAGCAACATTTGTTGTATTTTCCCTTGGATGGGAACTGTCGCTTATCGCACATTAGAAAGATTGCTTAATTTATATTGTCGAGACACTTTAGAAATTAAAAGTATTACTGGTGTAAGCCCGTATTTTATGCTACTTAAGGTAAGTAAAAATAAACTAGATGATACTTTTAACCAAATTTATTCGTTATGCACTCAGCAGATACCACCCCAGCAGCTAGTTAGTAGTAAAGAAGTATTAAAGCTGCAAAAATACGACCGATTTATTCCTAATCCTTTGTTGCAAAAAGCTTTTGCCTTAGATTATTTGGATACCCAAGAATTAGAGAAAAATGTCAGAACTTGGCAAACAAAAATCTAGAAAAATTACTTGCGTAACATTTATATAAACTAATCTATTGACATAAAAGCAAAAATAAGATTGGGAAATATATTTGATAATAAATTTAGACTTTACTTAAGTATTGTTACTGATGGCAGCACTACGAGCAAAAAAATAAGATAGAGCGCAGGACAAAAGTATTGAAGTATAAAGTTAAATAGCTGTAGAAGTTTTATGTATAACTCACCGTCAGCCTAACCTATACAAAATTCTATTGAATTTCTATTTATGCCAAAAGCAAAACAAATCAATAAGATAGACAATTAGGTGAGTTGTTTTCCAAAAACACTCATTCAATAACTGTAGATATTTGCAAAGATTTTTCACATCGTCAACCAACTTATGAAGTTTTTAGTTGTTATCCATAGGAAGAAAAAATCATGGCAGTTTCCCTAACTAAAGGACAACGAGTATCCTTAGAAAAAGTTGCTCCAGGTTTAACAGAAATCTTTATTGGACTAGGATGGGACATCAAAGCCACCGATACAGGGTACGACTTTGATTTAGATTCCTCGGTGTTTTTGCTAGGTAGTAACGAAAAGTTAATTTCTGACAATCACTTTGTTTTTTACAACAACCTAACAAGCCCTGATGCTGACAAATCAGTTCAACACATGGGCGACAACCTCACCGGAGTAGGTGAAGGGGATGATGAAGTTATCAAAGTAAACCTGAAAAAAGTCCCTAACGATGTTCATAAAATTGTTGTAGCTGTAACTATCCACGAAGCCCAACAACGCAGTCAAAATTTTGGTCAAATCAGAAATGCCTTTGTGCGGGTTGTCAACGCCCAGACAAAACAAGAAGCAATCCGTTATGACTTAGTTGAAGACTATTCTATTGAAACCGCCCTAATCATGGCAGAACTTTATCGTAAAGATGGCGAATGGCGGCTGAATGCGGTAGGTGCAGGCTATCAAGGCGGTTTGCAAGCCATTCTAAATCGCTATAGCTAAAACTAAGCTATTTACACTGGGTAGTCACTCTGTCAACCAATAATTAGGATAATTTACATGGCAATCAACCTCGAAAAAGGTCAACGCATTTCCCTATCTAAAGAAGCACCAGGGCTAACAAGGCTAATGTGCGGATTGGGCTGGGATGTCGCCACGCGTTCGGGCGGCGGCTTATTTGGCGCTTTTAATAATACTCAAGATTGTGACTTGGATGCTTCGGTTATTTGTTTGGACGCGGCGGGCAAAATTAGAGATAAAGCTAATGTAGTTTACTTTGGCAACTTGTCCCACAAATCGGCAGCAATTACCCACTTAGGCGACAATCTCACGGGCGCAGGCGATGGCGATGACGAGCAGATTATTGTAGATTTGGCGCGGATACCCCAAGACATTCAGAAACTGGTTTTCACCGTCAACATCTATCAGTGCAAGACTCGCAATCAAGACTTTTCCTTGATTAAAAATGCTTTTGTCCGTTTGGTCAATGCCGCCAATAATCAAGAATTGGCTAGATATAATTTGTCTGGTGCAGAATACAAAGGTATGACGGGAATGATTATGGCGGAGATTTATAATCATAATAATGAGTGGAAAATGGCAGCTATTGGTAACGGAGTCAAAGCTAATGGGTTAGAGGAACTTGTACAAACCTACGCTTAAATGTTAGGTAGAAGGTAAAACTTCTATTTATCTTTTATCTGCAAATTTGACAGCTAATGGCTAATTCCCTCCTCTAAGAAGCTACGAATCGTTGTAAATAACTAGGTAACAATCATGTCAATTAATCTCAGCAAAGGCGAAAGAATCAACTTATCCAAAGAAGCACCCAATTTAAAGAATGCCGGAATTGGCTTAGGATGGGACATCAACGCTACCGATACAGGTGCAGCTTTTGACTTAGATGCTTCTGTATTTATGTTGGGAAGTAGCGGTAAAATTCCTAATGATAAATACTTTGTATTTTACAATAACAAAGTTTCCCCCGATAGCTCTGTAAAACATGAAGGAGATAGCCTAACTGGGGAAGGTGCTGGTGATGATGAAACTGTCCAAATTGATTTGAGTAAGGTTGATCCTTCAATTCAAGAAATAGTTTTTGTCGTAACTATTCATGAAGGAGAACAAAGAAAACAAAACTTTGGGCAAGTTAGAAACTCGTACATCAGAATTTATGACAACACTACAGAAAAGGAAATCACCAAGTATGAATTAGACGAGGATGCGTCCGCAGAAACAGCAATTGAATTTGGCAAGTTGTATAAGAAAGACGGCGAATGGAGATTTCAAGCTGTTGGTGCGGGCTATAAAGCAGGCTTACAAAGCTTTGTAGATAAATACACTGGTTGATGAACTAAGAAATTGTTAAAGGGATAACTCTAGTTGTTATCCCTTTCTTGCCTATATATAGCTTTACTTTATAAACTTCTAGTAGTCCTTTTTAGATATTAGTTTAAAGCTTGAAATATAAACAAAGTAAAAGAGTTTTTAAATACATTAAGCTGTGTACTTTCATCTAAGTTATCCAAGAAAATATAGATGTCTCTATACGATCGCCTAGATTTTACTAGACCGACACGTAAGCCTCTTAAAAATGTCCCAATTTGGGAACGTATAGATTTAACCCGACCCCCGAAACTTCGTTGTTGTAGCTGTCGAATCCGCATACAGTCTTCGTGGGAATTTTGCCCAAGCTGCGGACAAAATCTTCAAGATAATAGCGATATTCGCCGTTGTATTTGGGTTGATGTGTCGGGGATGGTAATTACGCCAGAAAATAAGGAAGCAATGACTGTGTTACTTTTAGACGCTTTTTCTAAGCTCTACGGGGCATTTAGAAGCGTTAAAGTATTTTTAACTTCTGAAGCGCCAGATGCTGGCGAGTGGGGTGAAAACTTTACCCAAGTTTGGATATTTGCTGATGACCAACCCGTTGATTATTTGGGTGTGGCAACCTTTCAGCTAGGAAAAGTTACAAACCAGGCGATTGTCCGCATTGACCAGGTATTTTATGCTTCTCAATACGCAAGCTTAAGTCATAATCAATTATCTAACTTAATTGCTAATACTATTGCTCACGAAATTGGGCATACTTTAGGGCTTGACCACTCGGCTTTACCTACCGATGTTATGCACGATGGACTCGACCATACTATTCATAGTTTGCTACCGCCTTCGTTTCATAGTTCGCAAATAAACATGATGAATTATGCTATCCGCAAACTAAAGGTAACTCCATAACTTAATTGTGCGATCGCGACTACCACTAAATATCGCCTTTGTGTTTTGATTTAATGCAATACAATTAATCGAGTCGGTATGTCCAGTCAAGGAGCCAATTTCCTCCCCTGTACTTACATCCCACAGTTTTACAGTTTTGTCCCAACTACCACTAATTAAGATTTTGCCATCCCTTGAAAAAGCTAAACCAGAAATCGCCCAGGGATGTCCTGAGAACGTGCTTTGATGCTGCCAAGATGTAGTCTCCCATAAATGAATAGTGCGATCGTCTCCTGCCGTTGCCAACCACTTACCATTGGGACTATACGCTACTGCTCTAACGGTGGCAGTATGTTTGGTCAGCGTGTAAATCAATTCATTGGTTTCCAAATTCCATAGTTTTACTGTTGAATCAGCACCAGCACTAGCTAAAAAAGGTTGATAATAAGTAAGAGCAGTTACAGCTAAGGTATGTCCTTTCAGGGTTGTGATTACTTCTTTGGTGGAAAAATCCCATAATTTGATTTGTTTATCTGCGCTACCGCTAATCAGCAATTGCCCGCCAAAGCTAAAAACAACAGCATTTACACCTTGCTCGTGACCCGTTAAAGTTTCGATAGCTTCGCGGGTTTGAAGATCCCAAAGTTTAATTGTGCGATCGCGGCTGCCACTAGCTAATATATTTTCAAGCTGGGGATGAAAAGCTACGGTTTTGACCTGTTGAGTATGACCAAGCAAAACACCTTGTTCGGTCAAGGCTTGCAGATTCTACAAGGAAATTGTTTTGTCATCGCTGGCGCTGGCAAGGATTTGACTATTATTGAGTGCGATCGCATTAATATTGGCATATAATCCGCGATGACTGGGGAGTGCACCATCGCATCTCCCAGTAAGCAGTTTCTTGTTCGCCGAATAGTTTACAGTTATTTTCTTACCGCGAAGTTTCTGGATTTCTGCCAGGGCTTTCTGTGCAGAGGAAAGTCTTTGCGCTAAAACAGGTGCAATTAAGTAATCAAGAAATTGCGCCAAGGTTTCGCAACAGCTTTCTGTCTCTGTTAACCAATAATCTCGCCAAACCCAACGCCCACTAGCCGCATCGCACAAGCTAAAGGGATGAATACCCGTTAGTAAATGAATGCAAGTTACCCCTAAACTATAAAGATCGCTGGCAAATACGGGTTTGCCTAGTAGTTGCTCTGGTGCGGCATAAACTGGACTACCTAGAATAGGTTGAATTGTCTCTATATCCGTTTGGAGTTTGGCAATTCCCACATCCACCAATACCAAATTATCTAAAGCTGCGTTAGTACCAGAAGTTCGCTGAAGGCAGATAATATTTTCTGGCTTAATATCGCCGTGAATGACTCCACAAGCATGAATCTGACTAATAACTTGCAACAAACTTTCTAGAATTTGCCAGACTTCTTGAGTAGTAAATGTCCCCTTTTGAGCCAGAACGATCGCTAAATTCTCTCCAGGAATATACTCCTGAACGAGATATAGAATACTGTCTTGCTCAAATTGCGCTAAACACTGGGGAATTTGGGCGCACGACGACCCTAATTTTTGCACAGCTTGCTGTGCAAGTTCGTAAATTGAACGCTGCGGATAATGGCAAGTTTCATCGCTCCAAAATTGCTTGATAACACACAGTGTTAGCAATGTTTGCTTTCGCTCGACGGCAAGTAAAGTGCGTATTCTTTCTCTCTGTCCTAAAACTTGGATGGCTTTATATCTATTAGCTAACTGCAAGCACGAACCACAATGACGACAAAACAGGGTTCCATCAGGGTTTTGCGGCTGCTCGCAGTCAGGGTTGAAGCAGAATCTATGGAACTTAAGGGGTTTGGGAGTCATCAACCGATTCTCCAAGGGCGACTTTCGGCAGGTGACTTTTGCCATTTCCCGGAACCCCTGGAGTTTGATTCCACACCAGCATTCCCATCATGGCATCTAGTAAGCCACCACCATTGCTACCACTAACAGCTACATCAGGCACAACCCGCACTTGGCGATCGCCAATTACCTGCATCAATTGTAAGGCGGTGTATGCTTGCGATCCTAAAGCATTCACCCCCGCTTGATAGGCATCGGCTTTTGCTTCTCCCGTCACGCGAATTGATTCCGCTTCTCCATTTGCCTGTCCTACCGTTGCTGCCGCGTGGAGGTTGGCAATTTTTACGCCTTCTTCTGCCGTTACTACCTCTTTTTGAATATCTGCTAATGCTGTCTCGCGCACGAGTTCTTGACGTTGAGTTTGAGCAACTCGCTGAGTTACATAGGTTTTTTCTTGTTCTTCGGCAATTTTGCGATCGGTCAAAGTTTGCATCAATTCCGGTGGTGGTGAAATCAAACCAATTAGCGTATCCACCGCTTGCACGTCATAGGTGCGTAACGCTTGCAAAACGTAGTCGGCAGCTTCTGCCTGCCGTTCGCTGCGGGCAATGAGAAAGTCAAGAATAGTATATTCCTGAGCCGAATTACGGAAATAATTAGCCACAATCGGACGCAACACCTGATCGACTAGATTTTGCATTGAACCTAGGCGCGAAATTACTTTAGGTGCATCGATTGCCCCCACATGAATGATTTGAAACACTTCAAGATCGAAGGTGAAACCATCCACCGCCAGCAATTTCAAGGCATTCAAAGAGGTATCGTAGCCATGTTCTCCATTAAATCGGGAGGTGAAATTTAGCACGATGTTTGTAGTCGGTACTAGCTCCACTTTCATAATTTTAGTATTGAGGGGATGCTTGCCTGTATGAAGCGGCTCAATCCACACGCCCTTATCGCCTCGACTAACCAAATTGCCGTGGGTAAAAGATTCGCCACTTACATCTTCGTGAGATTTGCCGACATAGGAAATTACAACCCCCACGTATCCAATCGGAATCTCAGTCATTGGTACGGGTTCTAGTTTGATAAACCAGGGGTTGAGGTTCCACGAACCAGACAGAATTACCTGCTCCTGCAAGCCTCTGCGTCCACCCCGATCCATAAAGGTTTGAGCATTCTGAAAATTGTCATGTCCCGAAATTACTGCTCCGGCAATTTCACCTTCTTCAATCGGAACGCCGTCTAACGTTGTCACAATCCCTACGCGATCGCGCTGCACCGTACAAACCTTAAGATGGTCTGGTGTCATACCATGTACCGACGCATTGTTGGAGGTAATTACTTCAAACAATGCAGTATTGATGCGATAGGTTCCAGTAGTTAACATCGTTAGCTGTCGCCCTTTTTCGCCGCCATTGGCAAAAAACTCGCGCGCATTCTGAAAATTCTCACTTTCCACAACCTTGCCTAAAATCCGTTGAGGAGGAATCGCCGCGCCATCATTAGCGACAATTAAGCCAATTTCATCTTGGGGAATTACTACAACTGGGGCTTTCTGTACGCTGTACTGCCAGGGAAAGTAACCAAAATGCCAACCAGGAGGTAAAGTATCAGCTTGCAACCCAGCTTCCCCATTCAGCGCAATTAGTCTTCCCGCCGGGAGACTCTTGGATGAGAATTTCTTAGTAACAATGCCAACTTCTCGTTCCCCGATTGCAATTAGTCCCCCCATCCAGCCCATGTGTGGCACAAGCAATAAAACAAATATTGTTACTCCGATTAGAGGCAGCCAAAAAGGGATATTAAAAATCTGCGATCGCTCCAGTTGCACCTCTAACTGCTGAACAGGTGGGGAATTGGTTTGTGCCTTTTCAACGCTTATGGTTTCTGGCTGGGCAATGTCTGCACTTATTCCTATTGTAGATACTGTTGTTAGTAGTAATACGGTCAACGGCAAGCACTTACGCAAAAAACTCTGTTTAGCCATGATCGCATCTCCTGTAAGTATTCATTATTTGGGTAAATATTTTCTTGCATTAGCAAAGACAACTGATGCTCATGCAACGGCTTCTTGTGCCTTACTAATGTCTAGCTAAAGCCTAAGTAAAAAGCAAGAAAAAGTCAAGTAAAAAATAAATATCCCTACACGGGTAGCAATAATTCTGCAAACTGATTCTTATTACTGAATATTAGAGTTTTTAGCAGATCCAAATCTAAGGTAATGCCTAGCTTATGCCTAAGCTGAGTAGAATAAAGGGTGTCTTTAAAAACTCGTTTACTTATGGCAAAACCATCGCTGAAGGCATCCCAAACAGGCGTAAAAATTGCCAAACAAGCTCTAACCAATGCCGGGTGGACGCAAAAAGATTTGAGCGAATTAGTTGGTTGCAGTCGTCAGCCGATTATCAATTTTTTGAAGGGAGAAGCGATCGCTCAATCTCTATTTATTAGCATCTGCGATCGCCTGGGCTTGGATTGGCACAAAGTTACCAATCTGCCTGCGCCGATCGCAAAACCAATTGCAATTGAACCGCCAGAAACTTTTGAACTCGATACTCTGGTGCAAAATCTCCGTCAAAGCGGGTATGACAGTATTCGCGAACGGTGCGGCACGCTGCGGGTGCTTGATATGTCGCATCCAATTGAGGTGAACGATCTTTATACCAGCGTCAATATTTTGGAGCAAATTAGCGGGCGACGACACAAACGCATCGACGAATTGCTGCTTGAATGCGACTATGAACAGTTCGAGCGCTTTGGCTTAACGAGCGTTGCCAAAGAATGTATCCCAGCTTTAGAAGCGGTGCAGAAGTATAAAAAGTTGATCGTTTTAGGCAAACCTGGAGCCGGGAAAACAACCTTTTTAAAATACTTGGTCATCCAGTGTAATGAAGGAGAATTTCAAAGTAACTTCTTGCCAATCTTTATTACCTTAAAAGACTTTGCAGAAGCGGAAGGTAAACCAAATTTGCTTGAATATATCAGCCGCAAAGATTATTCCTGCGCCGATTCCTCCGATCTCGATCGGTTGACAGCAGATTTTTATCAAGTTTTTCACCACGGTAGAGCCTTAGTGCTACTCGATGGCTTAGATGAAGTCAGATCGGAAGACTATTATCGGGTAATTAAGGAACTGCGCGATTTTTCCGAGCAATTTTGGAGCAATCAATTTGTGATTACCTGCCGAATTGCCGCTTGGGAATATGTATTTGAAAAGTTTACGGAGGTAGAAGTTGCGGACTTTAACGAAAGTCAAATTGCCGTATTTGCCGATAAGTGGTTTAAAGATAAGCCCGTTCGAGCCGAAACCTTTTTGAAATATTTAAACCAAAATCCTCGGATTAAAGAACTTGCCAGAAGTCCCTTGTTGCTGACGCTGGTGTGTTTGGCTTTTGAGGAATCAGGTGATTGTCCCAGCAATCGTTCGGAACTGTATAAAGAAGGTATCGATACCCTGCTAAAAAAATGGGACTCAAAACGCGGCATTCAACGCGATCGCGTTTATCAAAAACTATCCCCTCAGCGTAAGGAAAATCTGCTCAGTTATATTGCTTTAACTACCTTCAAACAGAAAGATTACTTTTTTAAGGCAAGTGTTGTCGAACAATACATTTACGACTACATCCAAAACTTGTCTAAAACAAATCCCGACCCCGAAGAATTGCAGCTTGATAGCAAAGCAATTCTCCAGTCTATCGAGGCACAGCACGGACTACTGATCGAACGAGCCAAAGGAATTTACTCCTTTTCTCATCTCACCTTTCAAGAATACTTTGCCGCTAGAGAAATCGTTTTCAATAGCCATTCTCTAGCAGCAACCCTCAAAGAACTCGTTTTTTTTGTAACTCAAAAACGGTGGCGAGAAGTATTTTTGTTAACTACAGAGATGCTTGGGGATGCTTCGTTGCTTTTAATCCCAATGAAGCAAAATATCGATTTGCTGCTTGCCAAATCTGAGCGACTGCAAAAGTTTTTGCAATACGCCAGCGATCGCGCGGCGACTCCAGAATTTTCCTCTTTCAAATCCGCCGCCGTGCGGGCGTTTTACTTTGATATTGACTTTGAAATTGATGAAAGTCGATCTGTTGCGTTGACTCTCGATCGCTCAGTTAATATCTTAGTTTGTGCTAGTTTTCTTACCCGGATGTTAGATGGTGTGGACTTGAAGGATGCGATCGCCATGGCTCAAAACTACGACGCAACTAGCAATCCCAGCACAAAAATCATCGCCGCCCCCTCCGCCGATGCGGTAATGCTCATTGCCATTCAAATTGCTTTAAACTCCAAAACTCTAGAAGCTAATGGACGAGAAACCCTGAAAACACTTTTACAGAAACTTAAAGAGAAACCTGTAGATGATGAAATTAAACAAGTTGCCGACGAAGCTAGAAAAGTAGCAAAGTCTCGCCATCACATTGGTATGGAATGGAAATTTACGTCTCAAGAAAAAGATCGACTCCGGCAATACTATTATGCAACTCAGCTTCTAGTAGATTGTTTGTATAGCGATGGCTGTATGATGAATCCCGAACTGCGACAAAAGCTTGAGGAGACGCTGTTGTTACCCCAACCACAATAGCGGATAAAACTCTATTGCTCAAAAGCCTGCCTAGAGAAGATTTTTATGACGCTAAAAACCTACCCACTGCAACAAAACACCATCGATCTCAGCCAAGATAGCTTTCCAGCAATCGTAAGCATTTGGCAGGGAAACTCCTTTGAATTTCCTGCGGGTGGAACTACTTTTGGTTATATCTACCAGGGAACTTCTTTGTTATTTCGGCAAACTGACGGAGAATCTTACCCAATGCATTCGGGTATGTACTTTTGTTTGCCTGGGGGAGGGAAGCTTGCAGGAAATTCATCGGGAATTGCGATCGCATTTCTCAATTATCAGGGAATATTTAGCCTAGGAGGACCAATCGAGTCAACAGGGCGGCTTGCTTACATCAATGGGGGAACTAACAGCCTCCTGATTGCGCCAGTTAGGGGCGGCGCTCCCTGTCTCAATGTTTTATACTTTCCTTCTGGAATAGATCAAACTCTACACTCCCATCCTAGCTATCGAATTGGTATGGTTGTCATGGGTAGAGGCAAGTTAGACAATTTACAAACCGTCCTAACTTTAGAACCTGGCACGATTTTTCAAATTCCGGCGGATAGTTTGCACAAGTTTCAGACTATTGAAAGCAATTTAATCGTAGTCGTGTTTCATCCTGACAGCGATACAGGATTTGCTCACTGGGACAATCCCATGCTCAAGCGAACGATAGTAAACGGGGTAAGTGCTAGTGAATTACCTCATCTTCAAACCCAACTAACGAACGATTAGCCTCAACTTCTTGCTAGTCTGATTATCTCCTTACCTATCGAGAAAATGCCCTTTGTTTACAAAAGAGTTATCCGCTTTCCAGATACCGATGCTGCGGGTGTTGTTTATTTTGCCAATATATTATCAATTTGTCATGAAGCTTATGAAGCTTCTTTAATTGCTGCAAATATTAATCTCAAAGTGTTTTTTAGCAATCCTACGGCAGCTATTCCAATTGTTCATGCTAGTATTGATTTTTTTTATCCGCTTTTTTGTGGAGATGAGATTGATATTACTTTGCAGCCTCAACAGTTGAGTAGTAATAAGTTTGAGATTATTTATCAAGTGCTAGGAATAAACAAGCAATCCATCGCCAAGGCAATTACTCGGCACGTTTGTATTAATCCAAATAATAAAAATAGGCAAGAATTATCTAGTGAAATGTTGCTTTGGTTGCAGTTTTATGGAGAATAGGTTTGTGTGCAAAAGCTTCATTTAGTCGGCTTGAGCTATTAGCTTGGTCAGTAGACTAAAAGGCTTAATTACTAATTTTTAGATATCGCTCAGCTATGGAATTTATTTGTTTATGGTTAATTTTGCCTTGAGGATTACGGGGTATACTTTCCACTGCAATCCAATGCTTGGGTTGTTTGTATTTGCTTAATTTGCCTGCTATTGCTGCTTGCAAACTATAGGTAGAAACTGTTTTATCCTTTTTGATATAAAGTGCGGTTACTACTTGTCCCCAAATGCGATCGCACGTACCAATTACACAGATATCTTCAACTAAGTTTGTGGCTCGAATAGCGGCTTCTACTTCTATTGGGTAAACATTTTCGCCCCCAGTGATTATCTTATTACTACTACGTCCGACTAAGTTTAAATAACCTTTATTATCAATAAATCCTAGATCGTCTAATCTAAAATTATCTCGGCTTTCAAATAAGTATGGATAATACCCAAGAGCTAAAGATTGAGAATTAATAGTAATATTTCCTACTTCATTTTGATTTAGTTTGTTACCCGTGGAATTACAAATTGATACTCGGCTATGAGGCAAAACTTGACCGCAGTTGTTATCGCCTGCAAGGAAATTTTCTGGCTTAAGAATTGCTATTCCTGAAGCGGTTTCTGTCATCCCATAAGTAAGAGCCAAATTAATCTTATATTGTCTAGCTGTTGCTAATAATTCTTGCCAAGCTGGTGCGCCGCCCAATAGTACAGTTTTAAATTTTGCTAACCATTTAGCTGTATCAGGTTTTTCTAACAATCTCTGTAACTGAGTTGGCACTAAAGATATAAAAAAATCGCTGATGTCTGTATCGTCGTTGCCACTTTCTAACTGTTTGAATGGCTGAATTACTAGCTTGCCTTTAGTAGTAAAAGAACGCATAAACTGCATAATTCCGCTCACATGATATAGCGGTAATGTGCAAAACGAATTTATATTTTTTAATTGCAAGTATTGCTGAAAACCTGCAACGGATGCTGTTAAAGTTTCCCAAGTATGAATAGCAAAGCGAATCTTTCCTGACGAACCACCAGTCGGAATCATCACCCAGTTAGGATTTAAAACTTGCTGAGAGTTGGGGTAATAATTTTTGATTTCTAATTCCCAATTTCCATAGCCTAAAATCAAGTCAGGTTGCACTATTTCAAATACTTGCTGCCATTCTTGTTTTACCCAGTTGGGATTGCTTAAAAAAACTGGACAACCAGCCGCCGAAGCTGCGATAAAACCCGCCAAAAACTTCCATGGTTCGCGTTCGGCGATTAATACTTTTGGTACTATTCCCTGCTGCGTCCGTTGAGACAATTCTAAATACAATTGCTCGGTTAGTTGAACTAACTCCTGAAAGTCGCATCCTAGCAGCCAGTCATTACCACTTTGTTTGAGATAGTCTAAGCGTTGTGGCATTTAATTTCTATACCAAATCTTTGCAAGGCTGAGGCGCGAGGCTCATAGCTGTGTCACAGAGCTTGTAAGCGCCACCAACAGGCTAAAACTATTCAATCCCTACTCTCAACTAGCTTCCTGCTTCTTCTAGAGCAATGGCATGACTAGAGTACGTACCTACTCCGACATCTTTTGACTAATAATTACTTAGTTTGCGATCGCTCTTGGTCAATTTCTGTTTGAATCCGTTCTAGTTCTTCAGGGGTTAGTTCGTCTAATCTCTTTTTGAAATAAGCTTCTTCGTAGGCTTCGCGCTGCTGATTGTAAGTCATTTTATTATTCATGGCTCTAGTGATGTAAGTAGCTACCCAGCCAATTAAACCACCTACCAGCAATAATTGACTCCAAACTCCTGCTTTTAGGTTATCTAAACCAGCTATCTGCAAAACTGCATAACTTAGCCCGCCAGCTACAAATATACCTACACCAATGCCCAAAATATCAATTTTTCGCATTCTTTACCCCTGTTGTCGTCGCTGGGGGCGAAAATTTGCAAAAGGAGACAGCAATAACAGCCCTGGAAAAAAGAAAAATACTAAAAAGTACATAAAACCGCGCTCAAAAGAAGTCGCCGTATACCATCGCAATTTTAAATAAAACAAAGTTATTACAGGCAGCACCAACAAGTAAGAGCCAGCCAATGTTAAATAAAGTAAGGGTACGATCATGAGTTTTCAGTTCCAAGTACCAAGGGCAATCTCACCTGCTATATTATTACGTTCTTTGCACTTCGGCACATTACCCACCAACAACCTTTGGCAATTTTGGCAACAATATTAAAATTCCTGGGTTTTTCTATTTACAAATGAATTAATTGTGTATATGATAGGAAGTCGCGCTCAAATTAAGACCGGGGGCATGGCGGAATGGTAGACGCTGCGGACTTAGAAAACTGAGCCTTGACTGGAGAAATCTGTCAAGTGACCGCTCTCAAATTCAGGGAAACCTAAATCTAGAAGTAGACAAGGCAATCCTGAGCCAAGCCGAAAATCTCGTTCGGAAGGTGCAGAGACTCGACGGGAGCTACCCTAACGCAAATTTGGCGAGGGTAAAGAGAGAGTCCAATTCTCAAAACCGAAAGCTTAAGTCTTTAGGAAGTAGCGAAAGCTGCAAGAGAATGAAAATCCGTTGATGTAAAAGTCGTGAGAGTTCAAGTCTCTCTGCCCCCATTACAAGCTCGTTGCTACAAGTAAGCTTTGATTGAAAAATCAAAGCTTATTAATGAGCTATATTATGGGCGTAAGCTTGTCCGCAAAAGTAAGCAGACTTTTATTTTGCGCCCCAAGAAAATTATGTGCCAGCAAAAGCCCATATATTCACTAAAGTTAAGTCTTGCTACAGTAACAAATAATAAAGTTATCCGTACAATCTCGGTAGTACATAACGGTGAAGGGGACTAATTTTATTAATAAGTTGGGTTAATTGGAGCGCTTAAAACTATCTTACAAGTAAAAATTATAATAATTACGTAAACTACGCAGATTATTTAAGTATTAAGACTAAACTGTCTGCACTATTTTATACTTACTAAGTGCTGTTATGACAGACGATCAAAATTCTCAATTAAGCGTCAAAATAATTAGACCAACTGAAAATATTGAACAAGCCCAAGAGAAAATATATTCGTTTTTGATGAGTATTATCAAAAGCTGGTCGCCAGAAGCCGTTTTGCAAGAATTTAATAGCTTGTTTATTCAGCATCTAGGTTCTATGAGTTCTGGTGCTGTAGAGGGTTTGTATGAAATTGTGGTGATGGATGAAGAAGATACATTTTACGCAACACTCAAGCGATGCTGTTACATACTAATAAATAACTGGAAAACAACTAAGCAAATTAAGCATATACACGATTTAGTTGAGCTATTTGATAATCCAAGTATTGAAAAAACCTCTCTTTCGCCAATTAGTAATTGTTTAAAAGTTTGGCTGAAAAGATTTGTCGGTAGTCAAGATTACCAAGAAATAAAGCTATTTGCCGAAAAAATTGTCAATCAACAAAATCAACAAAGTCAAAAAACTCGTCATTGGAGCGAACGTTATAGCTCTCATATATTTGTCGCTCAATCTGTTAATCCTAAAAATTCTTTAGAACATAGAGAAGCTGCTAAAGAACGGGCAAAACATTTGAGATATCGCTTTAAATTCGATTTGACAATGTATCTTGCTCGTTCGGAAAATGACGTGCAAAACCCTTTGTCAAAAAACCCAACTGGCGTAAGTAGTGAGGTTTTGAGATTAATTAAAACAATAGCAGCAAAACGAGAGCCAACAACTTATAAAAAATTTGCAAAGATTTTTGCAGAACAGTCTCAAGGACAAAATTACAAGCATTTTAAGCAAAATCTGCATAAATACTTAAGTATTTTTATTGACCACGAAGAATTGTTAGATACATTAAATCTAAAAATCTTGTCATTGTATGAAAAACACAATGACGAGGTTTTAACCGATTCACTATTAATTATTACCTGCAATCGTTTAATTGAAAGCTTAACAACAGAAAATCATCGCCAGCCGTCGCCATCATTTTTGTTATTAATTTCTCAGGGTAACACTTTGACTTTAGTAACAGTGCTACTCAAGATAGTTCTTATTTGTAAGCCTGCTTATGCTCATCTAGAAACTTGCATTGCCGAGTTGATTCGCTATTACGAAAACTTTAAAGACGAAGAATGCGATTCAATGATCAATTTCCTAGAGATGTACAATATTATATTGGCTATTTATGGAGATAGTACAACTTTGATGTAGTTAATTTATGCACTTAGTAAGAATTAGCAATTACTTTACGCTGGAAGATTTTTGTAGTTGTACCAATACTTATAAGAACTACTTTAAAGAAATTAACTGCTATCCAACAAACTTAAATGCAGCTATTTTGGCACTACAAGCTTTAAGTCAATTCATTTTAGAGCCGATAATTGACTGTTTTGGTCAAGATAGGTTTCAACTAACCTATGGATTTTGTTCGCCAGACTTAAGAAAATATTTAGATAAAAAAGATCCGGTAACAGGGATTAAAAATGGTCGAATCGATCCTGCGAGGGATCAACATATGGCTTATGAAATCAAAAAAAATGGTAAGTATTACTGTGAAAGACTAGGCGCTGCTTGTGATTTTTTAATTATAGATACAAAAAGTAATCGCATTATTGACTGGATATTGCGATCGCATTTGCCTTTTGATTCTATCTACTACTACGGCGCAGACAGACCAATTCATATTAGTTATGGACTCCAACATAAGCGCGATATTTGGACATTTACCCCTACTGGAACCCCAACAAAAAAAGGCATAGAAAGCTGGATTGAATTAGCTAAGTATTAAGAAAGTCTCTGCTGTTTGCTCTTTTTTGCCTTAAAGCCGCGCGTAGTAACTTTAACTTGTAAGGCTCGGCATCTTTACGCCAGCGCAGTTGATGGTTTTGAATTGTGGCACAATGATCCTGCAAACATTTTTGCCAACCTTGCAAGCGCTTAATTTCCTGCCAATTATTTAGCAAACCCCAATCTTGTTCGCGATCGCTTAATTTAGCAAATTTGGCATATTGCGGATAATCGCAAGTAACCAATGTGTCTTTTTGGTGCAACACTGGGGGGTCAAAATCGCCATCATAATCTGTATAAATTGCCTGTAAGTCCCGTAAATCTATCTGCATCCTAGAAGCTAAAGTAGGATGAGGTTCATCGTCAAAATCAGGGTAATAGTAGTAAGAAATTTTGGGCGCTTTGGTATGAAATTTAATTACATTAGCCAAGTCCAAACGTCCGATAGTGCGACTAGCACAGCCTTCGTAGAGGCGTAGCAAGGGATTGAGAGCTTCTAAACTAGAAATATGAATTGTTAGAGAATTGGGCAGTTTGTTACCAACTTCGCTAGTTTGGCAGCATTGAGCAATAATATCGAGATTCCCGATACTAAACAGCATCTCATCCGCTCTCAAGCTTGCTTGCTTGTAACTCCCAAATAAAGCTTTGATATCTTCTTGAACTTGGGGTTTTAATTCCGCCAATTTTGGGCGACAGCTAAACTTACTCAAAGCAAAATAAACTAACAAGTCTTGTCGGCGTTTTTGAGAAATCGCTTCCCATTCTTGAACATCGGTTGCTTGGAGAATGACTTGAAAAGCACGTTTAAAACTGCCAAATTCTGCCAGCAATGCCAATTCTTGCGTAATTTCGCCTTTGACAGGCAATCGTCCGCGATCGCTAAAAAAATTCATTAAGGGAGCTAGTAACTCTTTGTAATCCTCAAACCGCTTGCTAGGTACGCGGATTCTAGGCGTAGTGGCGCGAGAACGATAGCGGGAGGCGCGAAAACTTTGCGCCTGACTTGGATCTCGAAATACAAAATAAATCCCTAACGCCACTGGAATTGCTTCAATTCCTAGCACTTGTTCGATATATATTTTTAGTTCTTCTTGTTCGTAGTACTTTTGAAAAGTATTGCGTCGAGTAACTACACCATCACCGTAAGCTATTTGTCCTCTTGTGCGATCGCTTATTAATACTTGCGCTGACACAATCAATACTTGGCGTGTAAGTTCCCAGGCTTTGATTAAGGCTTCTCGGCGCTCAGCAGTGTCTTCAATAACATTAATTACATACCCCAAATTCACAATATCGGCGGCTACGCGGGGAGTATCGGGGGAGTAATAAGGGTCCCATCCCGCACTGCTGTAACCCAGCTTGGCAATGCAGCTAATATCACCACCGTAGCCGCAACCGTAATCAAAAAAAGTAGTTTCTGTAAATAAATTCGCCTCAAGAGCCAAGCGTACCGGGCGAGATAACTCATTGCGATCAATCGCTGCTTTATGGCGCTCAATGCGTGGAACAGCGCCATTGTTGCGTTGTGGATGCACGATTAAGCTATGCCCTTGCAGTTCAACGCCTTGCATTTCTAGACGCTGCTCCCATAGAATTCGCGTTCCAATTGCTGTTGAATTACGTAACAATCCCAAAGCTTGTTCTTGACGAGTCAAGGCGGTAAATTGCTCGTAAAGCGGGTAATCGGGAGTCACAAAAGTTTCTTTACGGTGCAATATCGGCGGATTATCCGAGGTACGGTAGTCTCGGTAGCTCGTTTCTAGAGTTTGCAAATCTACTACAATACTTGCTTGCAAAGCAGGATGCGGTTCGGTGTCAAAATCAGGATAGAACAAGTAAGAAATTTTGAATTTATCTATACTAAATTTGACAATATTTACACTTTGTTGCTCTCTTGCAAATTTGGCAATCTTCTCGTAGCTTTGCAAGAGAGGATTAAGTCGGGGTAACGCCGAAACATGGACGTAAAGAGCAGAGGGTAAAAGCTTACCAACTTCGCTTTGTTGGCAAATTTCAGAAATAACACCAAGTTGGTTAAAACTGTACATGACAAACTTAAGCTGTAATTTTCAACGACTAAAAATTAGTTGCAATTGAGGCAATGTCTCAAGTGATCGCATGATTTTAGTATGCAGTGTCTTGGATACGTTTGGACTTCAAATTCGCGCCAATTTTAATTAGTTGCAGCTATTTCAGCCTAGTTCAATGTCAAATTTTGGGATTGCAAGTTGGTGAGACTTTTCTTTTATCTAAGAAATATTTTTTGCTACAACAACCAACAAATAGACCTATCAATGGGAGAGGTTGTAAATCTCTCTAGAGTTAGATAACAGAAGTTAAGTGGCGAAAATAAGAATGTGACCTTGGCTAGAGGTAGCGATCGCAAATTGATTGCTACTGTTAACGATTGTTGGTTAATTATCAGCTAATTTAAGCATACAACGCCAAAATTGTTCTTTTAACGCTATCGCATTTTCCTAAATGTCAAGCGTACCTAAAGGACATATATAGGGCGTAATCTGTCTTAAAAGCTACAAGGAGGAATTTGTGAATAAGTTAACTGCTTTTTTCAAAAAACTAAGGTTACGCCAAGTTTTAACAGTATTTTTAGCAGGTGTATTGCTCGTAATTAGCACTGCTTGCAATTCAGCAAATACCCAAGGTGCAAACCCAAATAATCCGCCCGTACAAGCTGGTGGAGCAAACAATCCTTATAAAGGTGGCGGCGACAAATATACGAATTTAAAAATGTCTACAGACCCCAAAGTCAGTAAGACAGATGCTAAGGGTCAACAATCTAATTTAGTCGATAGCTCAATACTTATAGCTGCAAACGATATTCTCTATCCTGGTGCAGAGACACCCGCAGGGAGAGCAGAGAAGGAAACAGAGTTGCCAATAAAAACTAGCAAAGACTTTACAGAGCCAAAATTAGGCGGACTAAATCAGCGCAATGCAGATTTAGGCGAACGAGTAGAAAATCGCGTAGAAGCTGCTACTGATGCTTTTAAAGAAGCTGCGGGCTTTGTAAAAAATAAAGCTGATGAGGCTGGAAGAAGACCAGAAGCTCAAAGCAATCCTGCTTTACATAAATAATCGTAAAGTATTTATTGCCCCAGTAATCTAGAACTAATTACTACGATTGGAGCAATAGATAGCTGAAGATTTAATTCACTCAAAAACCAAACGGAGTATGGCTATGAACAAGATAATTAATTGGGTTAAAAAAGTTAAATTGAGTCAAATGATCTTGACTTTTTTAGCCGGAGCATTACTATTATTTAATACCGCTTGCAACAGCAGCGTACAAGCTACAACCCCAAATACTAGACCAAACGTTCCCTCTGGCGTACAACCAGATAAAGAACTGACATCTGGTAAAAACCCCAGACCAGAAGTTCCCAATGAAGCTACAACCAACCGCTTTCAAAAAGGAACAATGAACGATTTTAGCGACTTAGATCCTAGAGCCGAAAAAGCTGAACCTGGTATAGCAGACAAAGCCGCAGCTTTGAAAGCAAATGCCGAACGCAACGTTATCGATCAAACCGGAAGTCTTTCAGGTAACACCAAGCGTATTTTGGACAAGAAAGGCGAAAACGCCGAAGACTTTGGCAAAAATCTCAGAGACAACGCCGAAGGTGCTAAGGACAAAATTCAAGGTACTGCTGACGATTTGGCTAGAGGCGCAAAGCGCGGGTCAGAAAATGTTAAAGACAACACTTTAGACGCAACTAAAGGTGTAAATAGAGCGGCGGAAAATGCCAAAGAAAATATCAAGGCAAACACTCCAGATACGAGAGAGCTAACTAGAGACGCAAGAAGAAACATTGATAGAACTGTTGATAATACTAAGTCCGCAGGCAAAAACTTAGTTGACGATACTCAAACCAATGTGGAAAAAACTGGTAACTTCTTTCAAAACAAATTAAACAATGCTGCTAGAGGTACAAAGCAGAACTTGGATAAAGCAGGTAATGCAGTCAAAGATGCCGTTGATTAGTTTCATAAGTAGTTAAAAAATAAAAGTCAGGAAATCTCCTGGCTTTTATTTTTTTAGATAACTACAAGCTACTGCTATTTTGTGTATACCAGCACTGCAAAGCTATCCGATGAATTTCCCGCCAAGAAATTTGATGTTTTCGAGCCAGTTGGGCGCAATCTTCATATTCTGGCTGGACGTTAGAAATTGCCTCTTTTCCTGCCCAAGCAACCTTAACTCGAACTACACCGTAATCAGTATCAACCTGTTGAATTTCTCGCTCTAAAATTGTCCGCTGCTGTACAGAGCGGCGAATACCCAAAGTAGTAGTTTCTTTAAAAATAATCGCTTCGCAATCCGCTACTTTTTCCGGGTGGCAAATAACTGTCAGCAAAGTTCCCAAACGAGACTTTTTCATCCCGATGGGTTGAGTAAAAACATCGGCTGCACCTGCCTCAAACAAAGCCTCAAACACGTAACCGATCGCTTGGGGGCTGAGATCGTCAATTTGGGTTTCTAGTACCGCGACGGCTTCTACAACTAGGTTGCGATCGCTCTTGGCTGTTGTTTCTCCCACCCAAAGACGCAAAATATTAGGGATAGGCAAATCTCTAGAACCTGCACCCAGTCCTACCTGTTGCAATGTCATAGTGGGTGGCGAACCAAAATCTGTAGCTAAAGTAGTCGCGATCGCCGCCCCCGTAGGCGTGACCAATTCCATCTCAATGCCATTACTATAAACCGGACACTGGCGCATTTCCCATAGCTTCAATACGGCGGGTACGGGTACGGGTAGCTGCCCGTGAGCGGCGCGGACGCTGCCACCGCCAGTAGGCATTGCCGAACAATATAGCTTTTCAATCCCCAACCAATCTAAACCTAGGCAAGTTCCGACAATATCGACAATGGCATCTATTGCCCCTACTTCATGAAAATGAACGCGATCGCGATCTATACCATGTACCGCCCCTTCTGCCTCTGCCAAACACCGAAATACTGCCAAGCTCCAAGCTTCTGCCTGGGGTGGGAGTCTGGCATCAATAATCTGCCTTTCAATTTCTGGCAAATGTCGCGCGTGCTGCTGACGATGAGCTAAATCTACATGAATTTTAGTTGCCCTTTGTCCTTGGCGATGGACGCTCTGGACTCGTAACTGGTAATCTTCGGCAATACCCAGCCCATTGAGCTTTGCACTCAAGTATTCTAGAGGAACCCCCAAGTCTGCGATCGCACCCAAGCACATATCGCCAGCAATCCCTGTTGGACATTCTAAATAGGCTAGTTTCATACAGCAAAGGGCATTTTTAATATTCACCACATTTATTATGGCGACAATCTACAATCTTCATCCTGATAATCCTCAAAAGCGCACCATCGAACAAATTGTTAGTCACCTGAAATCGGGCGCAGTCATGCTTTACCCAAGCGATACTGTTTATGCGATTGGTTGCGATCTCAATGTCAAATCGGCGGTAGAACGAGTAAGGCAAATTAAGCAACTATCAAACGATAAACCCCTAACTTTTTTATGTCCCTCGCTTTCGCAAGTTGCAACTTATGCCGTAGTTAGCGATCGCGCTTATCGAACTATGAAACACTTAATCCCTGGACCTTACACCTTTTTGCTACCTGCAACAAAATTAGTTCCGCGCTTAGTCCTCAATCCCAAACGCAAAACTACAGGCATTCGCGTACCCGATAATAAACTATGTCTGGCTTTACTACAGGCTTTAGAAAATCCGATTATTTCTACTTCCGCTCATTTAACTCCCCAAGCAGATGAATTTACACCCCCAACAGAACTAAATGTTTCTCGCTTTGAACTATTCGACCGTTTGGAGAAGCTAGTAGATGTAATTGTCGATGATGATTCTGAGCAAATAGGCGATCGCGTTTCGACAATTATTGACTTAACAGGAGACACGCCGGAGATCGTTCGTCAGGGTCTAGGATGGGAGCAAGCCCTAACTTGGGCTAGTTGATAGATTGCTGCTTTTGTAGCAACTTTTCGTGCTGATGATACTTATTGGCGGCCATACTTATACCCAGAAAAGCCCAGAAGACAACTCCAGAAAGTGCCAGCATGACGTTACCAAATAAC
The DNA here is from genome assembly GCF_057473825.1 of Aliterella sp. E5.1. Classification (NCBI taxonomy): domain Bacteria; kingdom Bacillati; phylum Cyanobacteriota; class Cyanophyceae; order Chroococcidiopsidales; family Aliterellaceae; genus Aliterella; species Aliterella sp. E5.1. Next base: position 26,613 of record NZ_JBYCCV010000004.1, on the reverse strand, counting down.
ATCTGAAATAAAACGCCCAAACTAATAGCACGAGCCGCACTAGCAAAGGCATCGGAGCGCGCTTCAGAACTTCTAAGTATATTGAATATGGCAAGTATAATGCCACTTAGGTAAGGAACAGCGCCAAACCAACCCAAGGTAAAAAATACATCTAAAATACCGCTATCGAGCGTAACTTCTTGAAGAAGACCTTTTTCATTTACAAAGTATTTACTACCGATGCCATTGCCCAAACCACTAGAAAAGGCAATACTGACATTTCTCTCATAAAGCGTAGATCGTTCGTTAAAGCTAGTATCTTTTTTCAGATTAGTCAAAGATTCTAATCGAGCATTAATAATTTCTGCAAAAGGCTCGATGGTCGTTAATGGCACTACGCACAAAGCCATGACTGTAATAGTTACAAATAACTGCATCTGCAATCGCGGTTTTAATGCACTTAAAAGGTTAATCAAGCCAAAAAACCAGCCAATCCAAGCCGAGCGGACTAAAGACAATAAAAAAGCTAAATAGCCAACCGCCGAAGCCGGAACGCGCAGAAGATTTTCACTGCTAAGTAATATTAGCAGCCCTGCTAGTAGCACGTTAGCAAAAGGTCCTGGAGAATTCATCGTACTAAATACTCTAATACCCAAAGGCTCTGGAGCTCCATTGGTTAGCAACCTAGTTTGAATAATCCAAAATCTGTCCCATTCTGGTGCTACGAGGTACTGGATAATTCCATATATGCCTGTAATTAGCAATCCCCACATAAAAGTATTTTGTAAATTCTGCCGATATTTGGGATAATTTCGCCAGTTTACAAAGAAATGAAAAGCAAAGAGAATTGGAGTTAGCCAGTCTAAGAGCGCTCTCAAAGCTACGGCGAGGGGATTATTGACTATACCAATTAAAAACCCGTAGACTACGCCGAGAATCGCGATTATTAGCGGCAATCCTCCCATGCGATAAGATCGAGGGAAGTATTGAACAAAAGTAATTATGGTAATTAGCGTTACCAGAAATGGCGCTATCAAAATTACACCGCTACCATCCCAACCATTGCGATAATCTATAATGCGACGGAGCCATGGGGTCATAAACCATATCCACCATGTAAAGCTGATATACATGGTGGGATACTTGCCGTACAAAAATAAGCCAACTATTAAAGATCCCAGGGGAAAAAGCAAGCGCAAAATGCTTCCTTTTCCGATCAAAACAGCTACAGCAGAAAAGATTATTAGCCCCAAAATAGCTATCCAAGCGTGTAACGCTGGCGCACTTTGATTAGCTCTAACTGTAGAAGTACTTACACTCATATATACAAGTTTAAAAAATATTATAGCTGCCGTCATGAATATAACTTCATGACGGTTGGATACCTAATTAGTTGGCTAAAGCACTTTCTTGAACTGCCAATTTTTTACTAGGAGTGTCTTTATATATACTTTCAGGCGGATGGGGTATCCGCTCCACCTGCTGCATTTCCCAGAGCTTGGCATAGCGCATAAATTCGCTAGTAGCTTGTAGTACCGCATGAACGATTCCCCTTGTACCCAGCCAAATGCCGCCTTTGGCAATATAGCACCATAGAAACCTTAATATTGGTCTAATCAGCATTTTTAAGCCTGTAGAGCGGACACCTCTTTCGTTGAGCATTTCTGCTTCTACGGTGGCATAACGATTGAATACGCTCATGTATTCATCCATCATGTACGCCCGCCAGTGAATCAGAACCCCTTGCAGGGGAATACTTTTACCTGGAAATATCACTTCCTCATGCACTTTCATGCTCATATCGTAGGCGCTACACCGACGGTTGAAGAGGCGGACAAAGCTTTTGCGTTTAGCTGGTCTAGATACATTGGGCAGCAACAGACCGTAAAAGTCGCCGCGCCGATCTAAACAATAACCATCGCGTTCATCCATTGGATGGCTCATGACTTCTTGAATCGACTGGGCTAATTCTGGGGTGACAATTTCATCGCATTCTAGGAACATTACCCAATCATTTTTAGCAAGTTCTACGCCTTTATTGCGCTGTCCCGACCAACCGAGCCATTTTTGCTCGTATACTCTAGCGCCAAGGGATGCGGCAATTTCACGAGTTCGATCCGTACTATTAGAATCAATGACTAGCACTTCATCAGCCCAGCGTACGCTATTTATACAGCGTTCAGCAAATTCTTCTTCATTCAATGTCAAGATGATTACGGTTAATGCTGGCATACGCGATCGCTCCTTATTTGCATTATTGACTGTTGTTAAGTACAAAATCGTTCCTGTAGGAGGCAAAATTCCTCCACCGATTGCAGTAGGTTTATTCTCTAGTTTATTTACGATCGGTGAAGATCGTTAATTATTGCCCATCGGTTAAGTTTTTGGAACGGTCTAATATTGATATCTGTTGTTTCCGCACTTCTTGGCATACTTAAGGCATTAACTACGACTAAAAGGCTATAGCTTGCGGTTGTAGCCAGAGATCGCTTTGATATACCTTACCCTCTATTTTGTGAATATAATGCCTTGGCGTAGCAGTACCTCTAGGACATACACTCAAAACGCTCACTTCTTGAGCATTAACTAGAATATTGGTGATCGTGCTAACACCTTGCTTCTTGCGCCAGTGACCACTGCATTTCGATCTTTTAAAGCCCTTGCTGCTGTTATTATGCTCAAATTTCCTTTAATAGATCGTGTTTTAACAAAGCTTGGGCTGCTTTATTAATTACATCAATTGCTATACCCGATCTTTGCGCCATGGCTAATAAAGTATGTTCGCCATCCGCCAAATTTAGTACCCACAGTATAGCGAGTTCGTTTAATGCTTCTTCTGCTTGTCCGCCAACGGCTCGATACAAACCTCTTTTCCCTAGCCTTGGTTCGCATTTAGGGTTTTGGTTTAGGTACGTTTTATTATTTTCTAAAATTTGTAAAACTGCTAAGCATTGAGTAAAAGAATCTGCGACATATTCTGGTTTAACAAATTCCAAATTATCTGCCGAGGTATGATACTCCGGGAAACTCCCATGAGGCGACCTCATAAAGCAACCTACCGCCAAATTGAACCCCGGCGAACAATATTGTCGTTCGTCGTAGCCGTAGGGAAAGAAATCAATAACTTCGTATTCTTTGCCCGAATTTGCCAGTACGTATTCAGTAACTTTGTCAATTTCCGCCGTACCTTGACGGCTTCTTTTGTAAGTAAACTTCCCCCCATCGCCTACACAAGTTAGTACCAAACCGTGTTTGATATTAGCAACTTGAGCTTCATTGTGGCATAGCCAAGTAACTGAGCCAATCGTGCCAGCAATAAACAAAAATCGGTAAGAATAACGTAAGGGTAGCTTGCTTAAGTGTTGAGCTAAAAATACTGCTACCGCGATTCCGGATAGATTGTCATTACATAAAGAAGGATGACAGCTATGGCAAGATATCAAAACTTCTTCAGTAGTTTCTCCAGCAATAAAATACTCTCCATAAGTTAAATGACCTGCTTCTAAAGACGAATCAATAACTACCTCGTACTCTCCTGCTGGCAACTCCAAGTATTGGTTATGAGTTAAACAAAACCCCCAGCTTTCTTTGTAATAAGTAGTTCGATAAGGAATCCAATCTGGGCGATCGGGCAACGTAAATAAATGTTCCTTTAATTCAGCCAAAGACATTTTTTGATGAACGGGGACGCTGTAATTAACAACGTGCAAATTAGAATTATGAAAATCTACAATTTTTTCTCCTTGGGGGTTTTTAATATAAGCATCTCTAATATTCCATTCCTTCGGTACAGTCCAATCATATACCTCTGTTCCGGTAGGTACTTCGTGGACTTCAAGGGGAATATAGTTTTTAAGAATACTTAAAGTCTCTCTAAATCCATCCCCTGTAATGCTGCGGCAAATTGGATACAGATCTGTTATCAACTGATACATATTCTGTCCAAGATCGTCAGTGTTGCGATCGCTATCTGGAATTTCTAAACTATTTAAAATCATTTTTAGCCTAGTTAATTAATTCAAAAATTACTAATTATCTTCCTATTCCTCGCTTGCACCTTGACGAACAGCAACAACTAAATCTTCAGGAGTACCGATATCAAGAAAACTACCATTTTCAAACACTTCCACTTCTACCTGTAAACCGCTATCAATAGCTGCTTGAATCGCCTCATTAATCAAAACTTCCTCAGATCCAGGGAGCTTATTAGCTAGATGTTGGTGTAAAAACTCCGTAAAACTTGGTGTCCAAGCCGCCGCAAACCAGCTATGACGCAGAGTGCTATGCAGAGGCTTATCTACCACCAAGCGGACGCAGCCGCGAGTATCAAAATCTACCATCCCGCCTTTATGGGGGCGATCGAAAGGAACAACACCCAAAACCAAATCTGCCTCGCTATCGCTGAGGTGAGCTAACAGTCGGACAAAAGCATCTTGGGGTTGAAAAATAATATCTGGAAAACCTAAAGTAACCACCGCATCTTGCACAAACTCATAAGCGCGATCCAAAGTATAAGGAACGCCAAATAGCTGGCTGACGATTAGATAACCCAAATTCATAGCTACTAGCGAACCATCACCAAAATAAGCTGGAATATCCCACTTACCAGATCGCAGCAAAACGTAGGCTTTGCGAATACCAGCTAGGCGCATACTTTCTAGCAAATAATGACAAACTACTTTAGGGCGCAAACTGCCATCGGTTGCCATCCGAAAGCCAATCGGATACAACTCTTTACTACCAGGTAAAGGAGAAATACGACTTCCTTCTCCGGCGGCTGGAACTAAACCGATCGCACTTTGAATGTTGTAATTTTTAATTGTCATAAGTTACCAAAAAGTAAAAATGCCGCCTCATTTGGATCCTAGCTATTTAAAACTATTTTCTAGTCCTACAAGCTTCGACTCTAATAAAGCCCACTGCAAGTCTTTCAGAGCAACTTCACTAACTGGCAATTGCCATTCAATTCCTACAATTGGATCGTCATAACGCAACCCGCGCTCGTACCCTGGCGTATATATCTTATTCATTTGATACACAACTTCTGTATCATCGGTAAGAGTTTGGTAGCCGTGAGCAAACATTTCTGGAATGTACAAACTCCGTCGATTTTCGGCGTTTAATTCCACACCAATATGAGCTAAGTAAGTAGGAGAATTAGGACGCATATCAACGATTACGTCATAGATAGCGCCTTGAGTACAGCGCACTAACTTGGCTTCGGTGAGAGGATGATCTTGGTAGTGCATCCCCCGGATAGTTCCTTGTTTGTGATTGAAGGCAATGCTGCACTGAACGTTTGTGACTTCTAAGCCATGCTCGATAAATTCTTGCGCGCAAAAAGTCCGGGCAAAAAAACCGCGAATATCTGCTTTAGGCTCGATGTTGATGATAAAAGCACCCGATAAGTCTGTGGTTGTAAAAATCATGAGTAAACTTGAACCTCTGGAATTGGTACTACAAATTTTCCTCCCCACTCGCGAATAAATGCGGTTTGGGCGATAATTTCATCTTTGAGATTCCAAGGCAAAATTAGTAAATAATCTGGCTTAGTTTCTTTGATGCGATCGGGGTGCATAATCGGAATATGCGTACCTGGCAACAGCAAATTTTGCTTGTAAGGGCTACGATCTACGGTGTAGTCAATAAAATCTGTCCTCACACCACAGTAATTGAGCAGCGTATTACCTTTAGCTGGCGCACCGTAAGCCGCGATCACTTTACCTTGAGATTTTGCTTCAATTAAAAAGCTCAAGAGTTTGCGTTTTGTCTCTTTGACTTTTTCGCCAAAATTCAAGTAGGGTTCTAATTTATCTAACCCAGCTTGAGTTTCTTTCGCTTTCAACTTTGTGACGCGACTTCTTAACTGAATATCGCTGGATTCATGCTTGCCATAGATTCGCAAAGAACCGCCGTGAGTCGGCAATTCTTCGACATCAAATAAAGTTATGCCGTGAGATGCAAAAATTTGGCTAACTGTCAAAAATGAATAGTAGGAATAATGCTCGTGATAAATCGTGTCAAACTGATTTTGCTCTATCAATTGCAATAAATGAGGAAACTCCATTGTAATAATGCCGTTTGGCTTTAAAACAATTTTCATTCCTGCCACAAAATCATTCAAATCGGGTACGTGAGCGAGGACATTATTTCCTAGTAGCAAATCTGCTTGTTTCCCGTCAGCAACTAATTCCTTGGCTGTTTGTACGCCAAAGAATTTGACTAAGCTAGGGATACCTTTTTCTTGAGCTACTTTAGCCGTATTTGCAGCAGGTTCTATCCCCAATACTGGGATGCCTTTTTCGTGAAAGTATTGCAACAAGTACCCGTCATTACTGGCAATTTCAATTACTTGGCTACTCGCTGTAAATCCAAATTTTTCTACCATCAAGTCGGTGTAAGCTTTGGCGTGTTTTAACCAACTATCAGAGTAAGAGGAAAAGTAAGCGTAGTCTCCATCTCCAAAAATATGTTCGGGAGACTCAAAGTCTTCTATCTGTACCAAAAAGCATTTTTCACAGACGTAAGTATGTAAAGGATAAAACTTCTCAGCGCGATGCAGTTGCTCTTTACCTATATAGTCGTTGGCGATTGGTGAAAGCCCCAAATCTGCAAAAGTATGCTGCAGGGGATTGTGACAAAAACGGCATTGAGTAGTCATAGCTTGGCTAGGGTTTTTAGAGGGGTTAATTTCGAGCGAACAAATAGCATAAATGGAAAGCCTTTGATGTAACAGAACTACCCAAAATTGTGGAGCTTGAATCTTACAAACTTTGTCCATTTATCCCAATCGATAGGAATAGCTGGATATCTAGATTACTTACTCCAAAAGAAATCTTGGTCAATTTGTTGGGTACGAATCAAATACTCTAGTTGTTTTAAACGTGTAAATCCTCTAGACAAAAAAGTTTCTGAAGTCATATCAATTTGCTGGAACAAATTAAATAACTGTTCAGCACCGCGAGGCGCATTCCAATCGCACTTGAATCCTGGCAAGTTTTTATTAATCTTCTCAAAAGAAACTCGGTAGCTGCGATTATCTGAGCTATTTTCTCCAAAAGTTAGCTGACAACCCGTAAAAGTTGCCGCAATCATTTCGGCAATTTCTTTGACACGATAATTGTTTGCTGTATCGCCCACATTAAAGATTTGGTTGTGGATGATATCGCGGGGTGCTTCCAAGGTACAAGCAATAGCTTTACAAATATCTAGAGCATGAACCAAAGGTCGCCAAGGCGTACCATCACTGATCATTTTAATTTCTTTTGTCGTCCAAGCAAGTCCTGCTAAATTGTTCAACACAATATCAAAGCGCATGCGTGGCGAAGCACCAAATGCCGTAGCATTGCGCATAAATGTCGGCGAGAAATTGTCATCAGCCATCAATTGCAAATCTCTTTCTACGAGCGTCTTGCACTCAGCATACGCAGTCTGCGGATTAACGGGTGATGATTCTGTAACATCGCCTTCGGTTGCTACGCCATACACGCTACAAGAAGACATATACACAAACCGCCGGATTCCCGCAGCTTTAGCTATAGTTGCCAGCCGCACCGAGCCTTTATGATTGATGTCGTAAGTGATAGTTGGCGAAAGTTGCCCAGTAGGATCGTTGGATAATTCTGCCATATGCACGATCGCATCTACTCCTGCCAAATCTTCGCTAGTAATATGGCGAATGTCTTTATTTAGGGTTTTAGCGGTTACTGTCGTTCCGTTGTACAGCCAACCAACTTTGTAATAGCCTGTATCTACTCCCAATACTTCGTGTCCCTTCTCTATCAGTAAGGGCGGTAATAACGAACCAAGATAACCTTCTGTACCTGTTACTAATACTTTCATTTTTTGTATCGTCCTATACTCTAGCTTTTACTTGCAAGTGTTGTTGTTCGGGAATTGCCTGGGCGATCGCTTTGCCAATTTCTAGGGAGGAAGTAGCCGCCGGAGAAGGGGCATTGCAGACGTGGATGGAGTTTTTGCCTTGAACAATCAAAAAGTCATCTACAAGAGCGCCATCGTTTCTCAGGGCTTGGGCGCGCACTCCAGCGTGAGTGGGGACAATATCTTCGGCTCGAACTTCAGGAATCAATTTTTGCAGGCTGTGTAAAAATGCGGCTTTACTAAAAGAGCGAACTATTTCTTGAATGCCTTCATCGGCGTGTTTTGCCGCCAGTTTCCAGAAGCCAGGGTAAGTCATTACTTCTGTAAAATCACGTAAATCAAAGTCTGTTTTCTTATACCCTTCACGCTTAAAGCTTAAAACCGCATTTGGTCCTGCGTGGACGCTACCATCAATCATTTTGGTAAAATGAACGCCCAAAAAGGGAAAATCAGGATTAGGGACTGGATAAATTAAAGTGTTGACCAGGTAGCGTTTTTCTGGGGTAAGTTCGTAGTATTCGCCGCGAAAAGGTACGATCTTGGCTTGAGGATCGACGCGGGCAAGTAGTGCTACGCGATCGCTATAAAGTCCGGCACAATTAATGACAAAGCGCGTTTCAAAAACTCCTTGATTCGTTTCTAAAACTTGACTTTCACCAAGAGAACGGATTTTCTCAACTTTAGTATTGAGCCGTAATTCGCCGCCCAACGATTGAACGATGTCAGCATACTTTTGGCAAACTTGTTTGTAGTCCACAATCCCAGTAGTGGATACTTTAAGCCCTGCTATACAGCTAACATGAGGCTCAATTTCTTTTACTTGTTCGCAAGGTAGCTTAGTAACTTTCAAGTTGTTTTCTAAGCCGCGCGTGTAAAGGCTTTCAAGTATTGGTAATTGCTCTTTTTCTGTTGCCACAATTACTTTGCCGCATACTTCGTACGCAATATCGTATTGTTGGCAAAATTCCACCATTGAGCGACTACCATCACGGCAAAACTTGGCTTTAAAACTTCCCGGTTTGTAATAAATACCTGAATGAATAACGCCGCTATTATTTCCGGTTTGATGGTAAGCCCAATTACTTTCTTTCTCGATTACTACAATTCGCGCTTTAGGAAATCGCTGACCTATAGCCATCGCTGTAGATAACCCAACAATTCCTCCACCAATAATCGCTAGATCGTACATGAGTACCTTCACTTTTAAAACCAAGAGTGGTAATTAGTTAAAATCTAGTTTTTTACCAAGTTATCAACTGATACCTTTAAGATATTTTAACTAAAAAACTAGGATAATTAAGTACAACTAGCATCAATTTTTGCCTTACCAAAAACAAAAGTTGACGTTAGTTGCTTATGATTTAGGCATATTTTTAATTGGGTTTTAGCTACCAAACTTTCCAAGGAGCTTTCCCGCCTTGCCATAGTTCTTCAAGATAATTTTTATCTCGTAAAGTATCCATCGGCTGCCAGAAATCACCATGTTTGAAAGCTGATAATTGATCCATCTGTGCTAATTTTTGTAGAGGAGCTTGTTCCCAGACTGTAGAGTCATCATCTATAAAGTCAATTACTTCTGGTTCGAGGACAAAATAACCACCATTTACCCACGCACCATCCCCTTCAGGCTTTTCACGAAAGCTAGTGATTTTTGTTTGTTCTTCAGCTAAGCAAATTGCTCCAAACCGTCCTGGTGGTTGACTCGCAGTTAGTGTCGCTAAAGTTTTCTGATCTTTATGAAAAGCAACTAAATCTTTAATATTTACATTGCTAACGCCATCGCCGTAAGTAAAGCAAAAAGTTTCATTACCAATATGCTCTCTTACTCTCCTCAGCCTTCCTCCAGTCATTGTTTGGTCGCCAGTATCTACTAAGGTCACACGCCAAGGTTCTGCATAGCCGCAATGAACATTCATTTGATTAAATCGCATATCAAAGGTTACATCAGACATATGTAAGAAATAATTGGCAAAATATTCCTTAATTACATATCCTTTGTATCCGCAACAAATGATGAAATCATTGATCCCATAGGTAGAATAAGTTTTCATAATATGCCATAAAACCGGGCGACCGCCAATTTCCACCATCGGTTTGGGTCTGATAGTAGTTTCTTCACTTAATCGAGTACCTAGTCCACCAGCTAATATTACTGCTTTCATTACTTCACCTCAAATTTACTAGAAGAAGCATTTTGTACTTTTGATAGAGCTAATCAGCACCTGGCGAAAGTCAAGCAAATTGATGTATTTAACTTACTGCCTAATCATCTTAAGCCAGCAGTCTATAAAGAACCGTAAAGGCACCGTAAATCAATCTCCGCATATGTAAAATTTCGGTAAAGGATGTAAAAATTATTAGTAAATATACTTATTTTTTCGCAAAAAATGAAGTTATATGTCAATTATTTGCAATATCCGGCAAAGCTGTTTTTGCCGGAAAAGTTTTCTAAAATTACTTTGTCTGTTGCCAATGCCTAGAATTGGGCGCGATCGCTCTTAGCCATATATGCAAGTAGGTTTATATATGTAAGTCTTTATACATATATAAAATAGGCGATCGCTATCCGCTCGGTGAATTTTTTTAGGTTAGCAATGGTAGAGCTAGTTAAAAGCTCTATCTGAAAAAACTTAAGATGTTTTCTTTTTTCTTTCCAAGATGCCTGTAATATTCTCCAGATGCAAACATCGTCTGATAATTTTACCAATATCTAGTAGCGACTTACGCTTAAAGCCCCGTCAATACTGACTTTCAACTACTTTTTCAGCAAAATAAACACCTTGAACATACTTACGTATATCCCTGCGCCCTTAAGTAAATTCAGTGTTGATACGGATCTAGATTATTTAGAGGAATGTCATGATCGGGAAAACATTGAGTTATGGGGTTCTCAGCTATTTAAAATGCCAACAAAATTTATTTTAAGTTTAAAATTGCAATTTCTCCAAACTCAAGCGCCAAACCAAATGTCCGTATCAAACATTTTAAGTAGAATTATCATTGCTAAATTTTCCTAGCAAACATCACACTAAAAATATAGGGCAAGTACATCTAAACTAACCAAAAAAAATAATCTCAATATTTGGAGTAAAAAAATCATTATGATTGCTGAAACTATGAATGCTAACGATTTACTTAAAACCCTCGCTGGATTAAAACAAGAACAATTCAGTGGAAACTTATTAGTAAAAAGCATTGCCTTGGAGGGAACAGTAGAGCAAAACTGGAACTTTTGCTTATTTCTAGGACGAATTTTGTATGCGACTGGGGGCAATCATCCGGTTAGACGCTGGCAAAGAAACTTATTATCTCAATGCCCGCAACTTGATATTAGTCAATTAAAGAAATTGTTGGTCAATATCTCCAACTCAGCATCTTTATCTGCCGTAACAAGTTGGGAATATCAATTATTACATTTAGGAGTAGAACGCAACCAAATTAGCCGCGAACAAGCCGCAAAGACGATCGCCGGAATTGTCTGCGAAGTATTGTTTGATATTTCTCGATCGCTCAAAGTTAGTTTTCAAGTCAAGCCAGAACATATATCAGTTCCCCTTCAACTAGCTCTACTAGATCCAGGGTTAGTCCTTACGGAGGTACAACAGCAAAGGCAACTGTGGCACAAAGTCAACGCCAGCGATCGCAACGCCAATCAAGCTCCTACCATTGCTCGCCCAGAACAACTGCAACAACAAGTATCGGCTCCGGTTTATCAAAACCTTGTCAAACTGTTAGATGGACATCGGACTTTGCGCGAGCTTGGCGTAGTCATGAAGCGCGATGCGGCACAAGTTACTAGCTCACTACTCCCATTTTTGAAATCGGGAATAGTAGAGCTAGTCGAGCTTGCTGATTTTCCTGCCCCTACCATTCCCTCCTTGGCAAAACCTGTCGCCAGTACCCATGCACCACTAATTGCTTGCGTCGATGACAGCCCTTTGGTCTGTCAAAGTATGGAAAAAATTCTCACGGGCGGAGGCTATCGGTTCTTGGGCGTGCAAGACTCATTACGGGCGATCGCAACTTTATTGAGTCGCAAACCCGATCTAATCTTTTTAGATCTAATTATGCCCAATACCAATGGTTATGAAATTTGTACTCAACTGCGTAAAGTATCAGCATTCCGCGATACGCCAATTGTCATCTTGACCGGAAATGATGGCATTATCGACCGAGTACGCGCCAAAATCGTCGGTGCTTCTGGCTTCTTGAGCAAACCAGCTAATGCCGAAACCGTTTTGGAAATCACCCGCCAACACCTCAGCGAATTGGTGGAAGACTAATATGACTTAGGCAAAGCGTGCCTTCACCAACATTCAATTTTTCATTACCTAATTTTAACAGGACAACCCCATGAGTACAGTTTTAGTGATTGAAGATTCTCCGACCCAAATGGACGTAATTACTAGCTGCCTGCAAAAAGGCGGACTAACCGTAGTTACTGCTATCGACGGCAAAGAAGCTATGACCAAAATTAGCAACCAAAAACCAGACTTAATTGTTTTGGATGTCGTATTGCCCGATCGCAGTGGTTTTGAATTATGCCGCGATCTTAAAGCTGAAAGCTCCACTAGCAGCATCCCGGTTGTAATTTGCTCTACAAAGTCTACAGACATGGATAAGTTTTGGGGCAAAAAACAAGGAGCCGATGCCTATATTACTAAGCCCGTAGACCAAGAAGAACTGCTAAAAACCGTAAAACAACTCATTAAATAAAGCGTTTGTATAAAGCGCAGTGCAGCAGGAGACAGCGATGATATCTGAGTTTTTGTCTAAAGGCATTTCATTAGGGTCGGCGACAGCCGAAGAAGCAGCAAAAGAGCAACAGCAGTTTTTGCGGTTTCACCTAGCTCCCGACCTCAATGCGGCTCTATCAGTGGAGCAAATGACCGAAGTATTTACTGTTTCCACTACCAAAGTTGTACCTATTCCCCATATGCCCGCTTGGGTAATTGGCGTGTACAACTGGCGGGGAGAAATTTTGTGGCTGATCGATTTGGGCTATTTGCTGGGCGGTACGCCTTTGTACCAACAAACAAGCAGGCGCTCGCTTTATACGGCAATTGTTGTCAATTCCCAGCAATCTGGCGGGCGACAAGGGGGCAATAGTACCGCAGGAAAAAAAATGCTAGGACTCGCCGTTAATCGCGTAGAAGATATGGAGTGGTTCAACTCTGACTTGATTCAATCGCCCCCAGAATCGGCGGTGAATCCGGCATTAGTACCATTTTTACGCGGCTACTGGTTAAAAAATAACGGTGAAATTGTCGTTGTCTTAGACGGAAACTCGATCATCGCTGGGATGCCCAAGTAGCAATATTTAATGCAGTGTTTCTAATCGCTGCATTAAATGCCAACCAGCCTATGTCTTAGCTTTATAGCTTTTTGTATTTCTATTGCTCAATTTTTGTAAATTACCCCTACATATCAAGTTTTAAGGTTTTTATCATGACTCAAACTTCTCCCAAACCCTCCGATCGCAATATCACCAACGGTCACAATGAAATTAGTAGTGATGTTGATAGCGGATTTTTTAAGTTAGCGATTTCCCCCCTCGAATCTGAAGTAACAACGAATCCTCAGTCTGCTCCTTTAGGCAAAAAAGCTAATGCAGCATTGCAAAGACCCCAAGAGATGAAAAACCTCTCCAGGTGGCAGCGTACAAGTCTCAGAACCAAAGCAACCCTCGCCGCGATCGCTCTTGGTATCATTCCGTTGCTAACAGTTGGGGCAGTCCAGTCTGTCTCATCTAGCAGAAACATTAGACAAAATGCGACTGACAGTCAAGAATCCATTGCCATCGCTCTTGGCGATCAAGTTGGTGCTTTCATGTTTGAGCGCTACGGAGACGTACAGGTGCTTGGAAATCTTCCTATTCTTGCTAATCCCAAAGTACGAGCGGTAACGACTCTCGAAGAAAAGCAAAAGGTAATGGATCGCTATGCAAAGATTTACGGTGTCTACGACAGTATTGCTGTTACGGATATTGCTGGAAATACGATTCTGCAAAGCTCAGGGGAGCCTATCACTGGTCTCGGCGAACGGGATTACTTTAAAGAAGTAATCAAAACTAAGCGTCCTGTCATCACGCCTCCCAGAAAGTCACAGTTGAACGGAAAATATTCCATTTTCACTGCCGCACCTATTGTAGATACAGCTACAGGCAACATAATTGGTATCGTGCGGACTCGCATACCTGTGGAAAACCTAGGTAAAATTCTCCAAGCAGAAGAGCGGTTAGCAGAGGGTATTAAAACCGCAGCCGTAGAAGAATACCATTTGGTCGGTCCCGATGGAAAGTTCTTTGTAGCCAAGGAAAAAGAGCAAATAGGTCGAGATGCTCGTGCCGATTTTGCTCCCTTTGCCCAAATGGAAGCGGATAAGAAGGTAACGAGTGCGATCGCAGTTGACCAAATTGACAAAGCTGAACAATTGATATCCTATGCTCCTGTTAACCAAGTTGAGGGATTGCCGCAACTAAACTGGAGTGTTGTACTCGCTGAAGATACAAGTGTTATATTTGCCGAACAGCGCCGACAGTTGTTGACACTGCTACTTGGAACTGGCTTGGCGGCATTACTGGTAGGTGCGCTCGCAGCTTACCTTGCTAGAAGTGCAACTCGCCCTATATTAGCGGCTACCGATACCGTCGAAAAACTAGGTAATGGAGAATTTGACAACCGCGTTGAAGTAACTGGTGGTGACGAAATTGCCGTACTAGGGACAAACATCAACCGGATGGCAGACCAAGTACAAGAACTCCTAAACCAGCAAGAAGTTGAAGCCCAACAAGCTCGCTTATTTACCACCATTGCTACTACCCGCGCTGATACCGCCCAAGATGTAGATGGAGTTTTTAACCAAGCTCTTGCAGGTGCTAAAGATATTCTTCAAGCAGACCGTGTAGTTGTCTATCGTTTCAAACCTGATTGGAGCGGCTACATTGCCAACGAATCAGTGTCTCCTGGTTTTCCCCAAGCCCTCAATGACAAAATTGAAGACCCGTGTATTGGAGAGGCGCTAATTGAAGCTTACAAAAATGGTCGTGTAGTTGCTACAGGCAACGTATTTGAGGCAGGCTTCCACCCCGACCACCTCAAATTGATGGAACGGCTGCAAATTATGGCGAACTTAGTTACGCCTATCATTAACAACAATGAACTCTACGGCTTGTTAGTAGCTCACCACTGCACTGCACCGCACCAGTGGGAACAAGCAGAAATTAACTTCCTTCAGCAGATGTCCGAGCGGCTTGGCGCAGTCTTGAGCCGTGTTAGCTTCCTAGAACAAAAAGATGCAGAAGCCAAGCGTTCTACGTTATTGAGAGATATCACGTCAAGTATCGGTCAAACTCTTAGCCCTACAGACATTTTCAACCAAGCCGTCAAAGAAGCCCGCCGCGCGATCGCTAGCGATCGCGTAGTTATCTATAGCTTTAACGAATTGTGGCAAGGTACGGTGACAGCAGAATCAGTAGGCGAAGGCTGGCCCAAGGCAATGGGAGCAAAAATCGACGACCCCTGCTTTGCCGACAAATATGTAGAGCGCTACCGTCAAGGGCGAGTTCAAGCTACCAACAATATTTTTAAAGCTGGTTTAACTGAGTGCTACCTCAAGCAGCTAGAAGCCTTTGCTGTGCAAGCCAACCTAGTTGCACCAATTCTCCAGGGTGGTAAATTACTTGGCTTGCTCATTGCTCACCAATGCTCTAGTCCTCGCAACTGGCAGCAAGGAGATATTGACTTGTTCTCTCAGTTGGCAACTCAAGTAGGTTTTGCCCTTGACCGTGCCAACTTACTGGAGCAGCAAAGAGCAGGTAAAGAATTCCTGCAAAAACGAGCTTTGGAGTTGCTGATTGAAGTAGACCCCGTAAGTAGAGGCGACCTAACTATCCGCGCCAATGTAACTGAAGATGAAATTGGTACAGTAGCCGATTCTTACAACGCTACCATTAGCAGCTTGCGCAAAATTGTTAGCCAGGTACAACAAGCGGCGATTCAGGTAGCTGCAACTACTACCGACAACCAAGGTTCGGTACAAGGACTATCTTTTGAAGCGTTGCGTCAAACCAAAGAAATTGCTGGCGCTCTAGAGCAGTTGGCACTGATGACTACTTCAATTCGCGCTGTAGCTGCCAACGCTTCCCAAGCGGAAGCCGCCGTCCAACGAGCAACAGATACGGTACAAGAAGGTGATTTGGCGATGAACCGCACCGTAGACGGGATCTTGGCAATTCGCGAAACTGTAGCAGAAACATCGAAAAAGGTAAAACGCTTGGGTGAATCTTCGCAAAAGATTTCTAAAGTCGTAAACCTAATTGGCTCCTTTGCCGACCAAACCAACTTGCTGGCGCTAAACGCTTCTATTGAAGCGGCTCACGCTGGAGAACAAGGACGAGGATTTGCGGTAGTAGCCGATGAAGTTCGAGTATTGGCGCGGCAATCGGCCGCAGCTACCGCAGAAATTGAAGCGCTAGTAAAAGACATTCAAACAGAAACCAACGAAGTAGTAGCAGCGATGGAAGCAGGTACAGAGCAGGTAGTCACAGGAACTCGCTTAGTAGACGAAACTCGCCAAAGTCTAAACAAAATCACCGCCGTTAGTAGCGAGATTAGTCAACTGGTTGCCGCGATCGCTTCTGCCGCCGTTGCTCAATCGGAAGCCTCTGAATCAGTAACTAGCACGATGACTGACGTAGCTACCATTGCCGGGACAACATCAACGGAAGCTTCTAACGTATCTGCGTCATTTACCGAACTATTAACCGTAGCTCAAGACTTGCAGGCTAGTGTGGGTCAGTTCAAAGTCAAATAGCAAGCCAATAAATGGGGAGGTAGAAAGATTCTCCTCCTCTGACTATTTTCCTTATTTCCTCTCCTACATAAAAATTAGAGTAACCGCCATGTTAGAGCATCGCCTTAAAAAAACTATCAATCATGCTAATAGTCCCAACAAAGGCAACCAAGCATCAAATAACCCTTCAATAGTCAAACTGCCACCACAACCATCTAATACTCTCTGGCAACGTTTAATTCAACCTTGGAACAACTTGAACCTCCGGGCTAAACTGACTATTCTGCTAATTAGCAGTGCAGCATTGCCTGTAATTGTAGTAACTCAAGGAATTGTTAGCCTTGCAGAAGATAGATTACTCACAAGCTTAGAAACAGGGTTGCAAAAAGATTTACGCAACTTGGTTCAAGAAATTAATGTAATTCAGCAAGAAACTGAATCAGAAGTAAATGCCTTAGCCAACTTAATCCGGGCTACGGAGATAGACTTGAGCAACCCTCAAGAAGTAGCAGCTAAACAAGCTATACTACAAAGCTTGCTCAAAGATAATCAAAATGATGAGAGTTTCTACATTCTTACGGACGCTCAGGGTAGAACTGTTGTTCAGAGCATTAAAGCTATAGCCGGAGATAATGCGACCTATCCACTTCTACCTGTAGAAAATAAACCAGAATCTGAGCCAGAATATCGTTCAATATCACTACGGTCAGGAATCGATTTAGGAAATATTCCTATTGTTAAGAATGCCATAAGCAGTAAAAAATCTTTATCAGGCGTAGAGTTACTCAATGCCAATTCGCTACAACGTCTAGGGTTAGATAAACAAGCTCAAATTGGCATTAGGCAACAAAATACAGCAGGATTACCCGAATCCAAAAAACCTGTTCCTGAAGGAACTTATGATGTTGACTCTGGTAGCGCAGGCTTAACAATTATGGCCGTTGAACCCATTCAAGTTAATGGTAAGCAGGTCGGTACGGCAATTATTGGTACGTTAGTCAATCGCAACTATGAAATTGTCGATCGCCTTACAGAAGACACAGGGGTAGCTACAGCCACCTTATTTGCGAAAGATTGGCGAGTAAGTACCAACGTTCCCTACTCCGATGGTAAAACCCGCGCGATCGGTACAAGAGTCTCTAGGGAAGTAGCAGAAACTGTTTTAAATCGGGGAACAACTTTTCTTGGGGAAGCTAATATCATTGGAACTAACTACCTGACTGGATATAGCCCCTTGTACGATCATCAAAAGCAACTCAACCCTGCGCAAGCAAAACCGATAGGCATTGCCTATGTTGGCGAACCGGACACAGCAGTAGAACAGTCAATTACTAACTTGGGGCAGACAGGTTACGGAATTGGAGGAGGAATATTAATACTAGCTGGTATACTTGCCATCCCGCTTTCTGGAACTTTTTCTCGCCCAATCCGACGTTTAACCAACTTTGCCCAAAAGCTAGGAGATGGACAACAAGGGGTGCGGTTGGAAACAACGGAGCGCCAAGATGAAATTGGCGTTCTTTCTCAAGAATTGAATCAGATGGCAGTTAGTATTGATGCTAACTTAAATACTCGTCGTCAACAGGCAGAACAAGCCAGATTTTTTACAGAGATTGCCACCTCTCGTAATGCTGATGAACAATCTATCTTTAGACAAGCTCTTGCAGGTGCTAGAGAAATTTTGCAGGTAGATCGCGTAGTTATCTATCGTTTCAACCCTGACTGGAGCGGCTATATCTTAAGTGAAGCGGTGTTACCTGGTTTTTCTCGCGCCCTCAATAACAAAATTGAAGATGCTTGTATTAGTCAAGAGCTAATTGAATGTTACAAAAAAGGTCGCGTCGTACCAACAGAAAACGTATATGCAGCAGGCTTTCATCCCAAACACTTGCAGCTAATGGAAAAATTGCAAATCAAAGCCAACTTAGTTACACCTATTGTTGAAGGAGAGGAATTATTTGGCTTACTGATTGCTCATCACTGTCAAACTACCCACCAATGGCAACCGACAGAAATTGACTTTCTAACTCAAATGTCTGCTCAGTTGGGACTAATCCTCGATCGCCTAAACTCCCTAGAGCAAAATCAATCTGCTGCTGATCGCGCGGGTTTAGTCAGAGACATTACGGTAAAGCTATCTCAAGCTACTCAAACTGAGAGTATATTCAATACTGCTGTAGCTGGAATTCGCACTGCCTTAAAAAGCGATCGCGTAGTTATCTATAGCTTTAACGAATTGTGGCAAGGTACGGTGACAGCAGAATCAGTAGGCGAAGGCTGGCCCAAAGCAATGGGAGCAAAAATCGACGACCCCTGCTTTGCCGACAAATATGTAGAGCGCTACCGTCAAGGGCGAGTTCAAGCTACCAACAATATTTTTAAAGCTGGTTTAACTGAGTGCTACCTCAAGCAGCTAGAAGCCTTTGCTGTGCAAGCCAACCTAGTTGCACCAATTCTCCAGGGTGATAAATTACTTGGCTTGCTCATTGCTCACCAATGCTCTAGTCCTCGCAACTGGCAGCAAGGAGATATTGACTTGTTCTCTCAGTTAGCCACTCAAGTAGGTTTTGCCCTTGACCGTGCCGACTTACTGGAGCAGCAAAGAGCAGGTAAAGCATATCTGCAAAAACGAGCTTTGGAGTTGCTGATTGAAGTAGGCCCCGTAAGTAGAGGCGACCTAACTATCCGCGCCAATGTAACTGAAGATGAAATTGGTACAGTAGCCGATTCTTACAACGCTACCATTAGCAGCTTGCGCAAAATTGTTAGCCAGGTACAACAAGCGGCGATTCAAGTAGCTGCAACTACTACCAGTAACCAAGGTTCGGTACAAGGACTATCTACCGAAGCAATTCGCCAGACTGAAGAAATTGCCGCCGCGCTAGGGCAAATTCAAAAGATGTCGGCTTCAATTCGCGCCGTAGCCGCCAACGCTTCCCAAGCGGAAGCCGCCGTCCAACGAGCAACAGATACGGTACAAGAAGGTGATTTGGCGATGAACCGCACCGTAGACGGGATCTTGGCAATTCGCGAAACCGTAGCAGAAACATCGAAAAAAGTAAAACGATTGGGGGAATCTTCGCAAAAGATTTCTCAAGTTGTCAACTTGATCGGTAGATTTGCTGCCCAAACCAACTTGCTGGCGCTCAAAGCTTCTATTGAAGCAGCTAGAGCCGGAGAAGACGGACGAGGCTTTGCAGTAATCGCCGATGAAGTCCGAGGACTGGCGCGGCAATCGGCAGATGCGACGGGAGACATTGAAGCGCTAGTAAAAGACATTCAAACAGAAACTAACGCCGTAGTAGCAGCGATGGAAACTGGTACAGAGCAGGTAGTTACAGGAACCCGCCTAGTAGACGAAACTCGCCAAAGTCTAAACAAAATTACCGCCGTCAGTGTCGAGATTAGTAAATTAGTTGGCGCGATCGCCACAGCCACCACTCTCCAGTCGGAGGCATCAGAGTCGGTAACTCATACAATGAGCGATGTAGCCGCGATCGCTGGCAAAACTTCCACCGAAGTTGATTCTGTATCCGCTTCGTTTAGCGAACTCCTAGTTGTTGCTCAAGAACTGCAAGCTAGTGTAAGTCAGTTTAAAGTCAGTTAAAAGAGTAGGGCAATGGCTGCAACTTAAAACCTTGCTCCCTTGCCCGTCCTCGCCCAATATATCTATAAAATCTGGTATTTAATATGGCAATCGATGCTGATATCCGCGACCACGCCTATCAATTTTTTATCCAAGAAGCCCCAGAGCTACTACAGTTAATCGAATCAGAGCTATTGACGCTCAAGAGCGATCGCAGTATCTCTAAAGTTCATAATATGATGCGGGCGGCTCACTCCATTAAAGGCGGAGCCGCAAGTGTCGGACTAGATACAATTAAAACTTTGGCTCATAGCCTCGAAGATATTTTTAAAGCTCTCCACCACGAAGAATTAGAAATTGATGACAAAATAGAAGGCTTGTTGCTCCAAGCTTACGACTCCTTGCGTTTACCTTTGATGGAACAGCTTGAAACTGGGTATTTTGACCCAGAGCAGGCAATGAGCAACGCCGAGCCTGTATTTGCCGAAATTGAAGCCAAGTTTGGCGATTTTATTGGGGCGGCAGGAGAACTACCAAGCTCGATCGATTTGGGGGTAGACATTGCTTTATCCATTTTTGAAGTGGATGTTGCTCAAGGATTAGACCGTTTAGAATCGGTATTAGCTCACCCTCAAGATGAAGAAGTAGCAGGAGAGCTAAGAGCGCAAGCTGAAGTATTCTCCGGGCTTGCCGAACTACTGTGTATGCCAGGATTTGGCGAGATCGCCCGCGCGGCCATCGCTGCCTTAGACGCTAACCCCGACTTAGCTCTGGAAATTACCCAAGTAGCGTTTACCGATTTTCGGGCAGCACGAAGTGCCGTGATCGCAGGCGATCGCACTTCAGGGGGCAAGCCTTCGGCTCAACTACTAGCTTTGGCAAGGGGTGAAGTCCTAATTTCTACGCAGCCAACTAAGCTACAGTCAACAACTGTCATCCAAGAGTTTTTGCCTATAGATTTACTTAGAGAATCTGCGGCAACAGCCGATACCCATTTCTTTACGGATAGCGAACCTGCTACAACAGCCGACACCTATTTCTTTACTGATGCTGAAGATAACAGCATGATGTTAGATGAAATGTTTGGCGACTTGCCGATGTTAGAAGAAGTCGCACTACCAAGGGTTGAAGTTGTCAGCACCCAACCGCTAATTTTGGATGAAATGTTTGGCGACTTGCCGATGTTAGAGGAAGCCACATCACCAAGCGCTGAAACTATTAGCCCCCCACCAGTTACTTTTGACACCGAATTAATAGCCCAAAATCTCGATTACTCCGATCCCGATCCAGGGGTAATGAGCATTGATGATATGTTTGGTGGTTGGTCTAGTGGCTTAGATCTATCCGAAAATGTGATCGCCCAAGATGTACCGTTAGCTGCTGCCGAGCTAAATCCAGCTACGGCAGAGGTTGATGAAGCTGCCGCCTCGGTAGATGACATCTTTGGTGACTTGAATACCAGCTTCTTCTCAGCCCCAACAGTAGAAGCTAAACCTGAAAAAGTCAAACTAGAGGTAGATTCCCAGCAGTTAGTTCAATCCATCGGTCAGGCATTTGGTGACTTGCCGCCCATGGAAGCTGGAGCCTTACCAAAGCAAGAAAAACTCGCAGCTATAGTACCAGCTAAAGCAAATTTTCCCTCTACCACAGAACGGAGTAACCGCCCTAAATCTAGTTCGCCCCAAAAAATCGAACCAAAAGCAATTCCGACGGCGGCACATGCTCAACCACAACAGCAACTTTCGGTCAGAGTTGACTTAGAACGGCTAGAGCGGATGAACAACACCGTAGGCGAACTTGCGATTAACCGCAACAGTTTATCGCTGCAAAATGAGCAGTTGCAAGCTACTGTCCAAGAGCTACTGCGCCGATTTAGTCAGTTTCAAAGCATGGGCAACCAGCTACGCAATCTCTCTGACCGGATGCTAGTTTCTCCAGAACGATATAGTTCTAATAATTCTGCTCATAAAGGCAACAACGAGCCGACTATTTCCTCTATAAGTGGAGCTTCTTTTCGTCCTGTAGATTTTGACTCGTTGGAGATGGATAGCTACGGAGAATTGCACTCTTTGCTGCAACAAACTTTTGAAGAAATTGTCCAGCTAGAAGAAACCGTTGGAGACGTAGTGCTACTGTCCGGGCAATCTAGCCAAAGCGTAGACAAGCAACGGCAAATGCTTTCTCACCTGCGAGACGACTTGATGTGGGCGAGAATGTTGCCCATTGGCGAAGTGCTTAACCGCTTTCCCCGGATGTTGCGCGATTTGTCTACTTCCTATGACAAGCCTGCGGAGCTAAAAATCACCGGGACGGGAGTATTAGTAGATAAAGCAGCTTTAGAAAAGCTCTACGACCCCTTGCTACACCTAATTCGTAACTCCTTCGACCACGGGATCGAGCGCCCAGAAGTGCGCCGCGAACAAGGTAAAATAGAGCGCGGACAAATTGAAGTACGAGCCTATCACCAAGGCAGCCAAACAATTATCGAAGTTAGAGACGACGGGCGGGGGTTGAATTTAGACCGCATCCGCAGTCGGGCGGTAGAAATGGGTTTATTGGCTGAAGAAAAAGCCGATAATGCTTCAACTTCCACCTTACTTGAACTGATGTTTGAGCCAGGGTTTTCGACGGCAAGCCAAGTTAGCGAACTTTCGGGGCGCGGTGTCGGACTCGATGTCGTCCGCAGTCAATTGCGGAGTCTTAAAGGTAGCGTCAGTGTAATTTCGGAGCCAAGGGAAGGTACTTGCTTTACTTTACGCATTCCTTTAACCTTGACTTTGGCGAAATTATTGGTTTGTTTTGTCGGTAATAGTGCTTTTGCTTTGCCTTCAGACAGTATCAAAGAAATTTTGATTCCTGAACCAGAGCAAGTAAAGTTTTCTGGAGGCAAAAGATTTTTACACTGGCAAGGTCGCATTGCCCCCGCCTACCACCTTTCGGAGTTGCTAAATTACGCTTGTCCGTTATCGGAAGCTATACCCAGCCAAGCTTTGGTAGCTGTTCCTTCTCCCGAAGACTGGGCGGCTCCCATGCTGTTGCTAGAACAAGATGGTCAAATTTTGGCGCTAGAAATAGATCGCTTAGTTACCGAGCAAGAATTGGTAATTAAACCGATGGGAGAAGCGATCGCGGCTCCAAGTTATATTTACGGTTGTACGATTGTGGGAGATGGTAGCTTAATTCCGGTTATTGATGGGGCGGCGCTGCTAGACTCCTTTGTGGGACATAGCAAGCATAAATCTGTAACTATTGGCGGCAATGCCCAATTGTCGGCGGCAAGCGAAGATGGAGAGATGCCAATTTCTACCCCCGTGCCGCAAAGAGTGATGACAGAAACAGTTTTGGTAGTCGATGATTCGATTACACTGCGGCAAACTTTGGCTTTGACTTTTGAAAAAGCTGGTTATCGAGTTTTGCAAGCGCGGGACGGGCGCGAGGCAATCGAACAACTGCAAAAAAATTCTGCAACTATCAACTTGGTAGTTTGTGATGTGGAAATGCCCAATATGAACGGCTTTGAATTTTTGAGCCAACGCCGTCAAGATCCAGTAATTTCTAAGCCGCCAGTGGTGATGCTCACTTCTCGCAGCAGTGACAAACACCGGATGTTGGCGAAGCAATTGGGAGCTAGGGAATACTTTACTAAGCCCTACATCGAGCAGGAATTTTTGACAGCAATTTCAACTATCATCAAGCAGGAAAGTCCTACGGGAGTGCCTGCCCTGAGCGGACGATAATTATTTATTAAAGGGGGAGGCAACTAATTTATGAAAAACGCTCTGCTCAAGTCAAAAGCTGCTATGCAACCAGCTTCTAGCCGCGATCGCGTTGCATCGGTAAAAATGATTGTTTTTACGATTGGCAATTTCGATCTGGCTTTGCCCATTGAGATTGTTCACAAGGTTTTGAACCAAACGCCTGTTTATGGTAGCGGTTTAAATGGAATAGGAATTGCTCATGTAGGCGATCGCGAAGTTACGGTAATAGATTTGCATCGGCAATTATTTCAATCGAGCATCATCAACGAAACATCGCAAAAAAGCTATTTGCTGATTCTCCAGACTAAGAGCGGTGAATTGTACGGGCTTCCGGTGGCATCGGTTCCGGCTTTGATGGATTTGCCTTTAGATAGTATTAGAGTGCTGCCTGAGTCTTACCGTAGCGGCGATATTTTGCAAATGGCGACTCATGTATGTTATTTGCCCAATGAAGAACCACCATTGACTATATTTTTGGTCAATCCTGAGCAAATGTTGCAAGGTAGTAGCAGGGAATAGCAAGCAATTATTGTTATTTATAGTGCGATCGCATTCTATAAAAAGCGATCGCATTTTTTTTACTTTGAATGCAATTGAAGAATATTTAAGGAGGAGTAGGCGCTGCTTTGGGGTGTTTTCCGGCGTAGTAGACAAGCACTTTACACTTTTGTGGATCGGGTACATAAAACACTCGCTCTCCGCCTGTAACTTCATACTCCCACACTCCACGGTAGCGTTTGCCTTTCAAAGGAAAAACTCTCCTTGGCTTTCTCAGCATAGGAGCAGTACGCAAATCCTTATAACATCGGCGAGTATTTTCCGGCGCGCGCAACAGCAATGCTTCCCAATCTCGGTTAACCCGCCGATTGAGAGCTACTACTAGCCAAGGCGATACAGGGACAAGTTTTTCTTGTTCAGCTTCATCTTCTTCCGCAGATATTACCCTTGGTGGTGCTGTTATTAATTCTTCTGGCGGTATTACCAGATCGGGTATGGGGGGTTGTGCTTGTTCAGTTTCGGGCGGCGTTGGTGGGTTTTGCAGTTGTTCTTCTGGTGGCACTTTCTTCTTCGGGATTTGCCTCGGAATGCGCCATACTTATGCCTGAGCCAATTGGTTAGTGCTATCAAAAATTGGCTCCGTCAGCAACACTTCCTCAACTTCGTCACTGAACGCCGCAGCAAGTTCTGGGCTAAAAATTGCTAAAGCACTCTCATGCCATTCATGTATCAATATGTCCAGCCTATCTATAGCCCCAGCGTCCGCTCCCACAAGGCGGAAAGCACTTTCTAACTCTGCAATCAATTCACTTAGCTCTTGAGAGTCAAATGCCTTTAGCCATTCATAGGGATGCTCCTGGGCAATCTGCTCTCCAAGCCGTAATCGATAACTAACGTTGACGATCTCAAACACAACTTTCGCTTGCGTGGCTGCCTTTACCCAAAAAGTCATATCATCGCGAGGCAACAAAGCAAAATATTCATCGTTGCGAGTGATAGTTACTGGATGCTCTCTAGCTCGATCCAAAATTCGACCTGGTTGCCGATTTAACTCTGTAGCTGTGAT
Organism: Aliterella sp. E5.1; assembly: GCF_057473825.1. Taxonomy (NCBI): domain Bacteria; kingdom Bacillati; phylum Cyanobacteriota; class Cyanophyceae; order Chroococcidiopsidales; family Aliterellaceae; genus Aliterella; species Aliterella sp. E5.1. The sequence continues at coordinate 1,052 of NZ_JBYCCV010000004.1, read as the reverse complement.
TAATTCATCACCGTACACGCTAATTGAGGCAGAAATAACCATAGCCCGAACGCCTCTTGCTAAAGGTTAAAACACTTTGTATATACGTACTATTATACGTATACTTGCCAAAATCTCTAACGGATAGCTATGAGTGATGGAATAAACAACCAGTGCGATCGCCAATTTTCCGATGCTGCCTTTAATACTTTACTAAATTGTCCAGTCTTCTACTCTTAAATTGGGGACTTTCTTAAAATCTTGCATATTTCTAGTTACAAACTCAAATGGTCTGTATCCAAAACATAAAAATTCATTAGTCATCCGTCTCTGTATTCGCTTCGGAGCGAATCTGTGCCAATTTTTCTACCCAATCATCAAAACTGGGGTCGTCAGCAAAAATTCCAGCTTGCTGCATATTCAAGCTGGAAAAATGCGGTGTAGTCGGCGGCTTTTGACTAGCCCTAAGCCCCTCGGCGGCAGTTTGGGGAAGTTCAATAGTAATTAGCTTTCCCCTAGCAAGTTGAGTTTCTAAGGCTGCTTTGGCTCTAGAAACTGCTTCTTCTTCCGTTGCTCCGTACTCGCTGACTGTTGGCATTCCCATCACTAATGCCACAAATCTTTGTTCTGCTAAATTTTGAACAAATACTTGATATTGCATACTTAAATTCTCTCTACCTTATATACATATCTTAGTAAGTTCGTATCGAATTTGAGCCTCTAAACGGTCTAGCTGCTCCAATAAGCGCGATCGCAATAACAGCAATTTTTGATTAGACCCATAACCTCTATTACATGGCGTAGGCTAAATCCTACCGACAAAAGACGCGATCGCCTTCTTTTGAAAAGCGATCGCATTTTTTATTGGCACTGAGTTGTTATATATAAAGGTGTTTTATGACTCATTTAGTGTCTGGTTAGTCACTTTATCTTTGATTTTAACGGTTTTCGCGGAATTCCCCTTCCTCGCCGCAGGCAGGGAGGGGATGGATAGCGGGAGACTCTTAGTCTCCAATTAGTCTTGACTTTCACTTCTAGGTATGAGATTATACATATACTCAAAGCTCTAGTCG